>NZ_RZSU01000092.1:0-24081 GCF_003997585.1 Mesorhizobium sp. M5C.F.Cr.IN.023.01.1.1
CTCTTTTGTTTGTCCATGATCTCTTCTGGATACCGGTATCCACTTGTCGGGATCATGGAACTAGTAGCCAGGAAATGCGGGCTCGAGCGGTCCTGCGGATGCGGCGATTTTTTGCTTGATGGTGACGCTGGTCGAGGTGATAGCCTCGGAGATTTCACCGCCATTGCTGTCGGCACCGTAGACCATGCGCACCGCCTCACGGTTGAGATCTTCGGGTGGGCCGTCGAACACGACCTTGCCGGCGGCCATGCCGATGATGCGGTTGCAATAGGTGCGCGCGGTATCCAGCGTGTGCAGATTGGTGACGACAGTGAGGCCCTCGCGCAGATTGATGTCCTGCAGCGAATCCATCACCACCTTCGCGTTGAGCGGGTCGAGCGAGGCGATCGGCTCGTCGGCGAGGATGACTTTCGGCTGCTGCATCATGGCGCGGGCGATCGCGACGCGCTGCTGCTGGCCGCCGGACAAGGTGCCGGCCGGCTGCAGCGCCGTGCGGGCAATGTCGAGACGTTCGAGCGCCGCGATCGCCTCGGCCCGTTCCTCGCGGGAGAAGACACCGAGCAGATTGACAACGGTCGAGCGGTGATTGAGCCGGCCGAGCAGCACATTGGTCAGTACATCGAGACGCGGCACAAGGTTGAATTGCTGAAAGATCATGGCGCAATCGCGCTGCCAGCGCCTGAGCAGCGAACCGCGCAGGCTGGAAACTTCGGCGCCGTCAAAGAAAATCGACCCTTGGCTGGGATCGATGAGGCGGTTGATCATGCGCAAAAGCGTCGACTTGCCGGCGCCCGAGCGGCCGATAATGCCGACCATCTGGCCGTGCGGGATCGAGATGTCGACATTGCTGACGGCGGTGTTCTTGCCAAACCGGCGGGTGACGCCGCGGATTTCGAGCGTGGCTGAGGTTGCTGACATAGGCAAGTTCCAGTCCAGTCGCGTTTCGAAGGTCTGTTAACCATCGCTAGCGCAACGCCATGAACCTGCGGTGTCGGATTGATGTCAGTTTTGTTACCGCCCACAGGCTTGGCGGCGAGCCATGAATGATGAATGGTGAATGGTGAATGGTGAATGGTGAATGGTGAATAGTGAATAGAGAATAGAGAATAGAGAATAGAGAATAGAGAATAGAGAATAGAGAATAGAGAATAGAGAATAGAGGATAGACAGGGCTTCACCAGCCTCTGCTGGCTGCCACCGTCACCATTCACCCCCTTCAGCTGCCGTATTTTTCCAGAAACGCTTCCGCCGAAAGCGCGCGGAAATCGTCGAGCGCGGCGCGCAGGCGGGCATGGTCCCAATCCCACCAGGCGAGTGCCTGATAACGTTCCGCCGTGTGGCGGTCGAAGCGTTCGCGGATTGGTTTCGCCGGCACGCCGCCGACGATGGTGTAGGGCGCAACGTCCTTCGACACCACCGCGCCGGCGCCGACCGCCGCACCGTCGCCCACGGTGACGCCGGGCAGGACGGTCGAGCCGTGGCCAAGCCAGGTGTCGTGGCCGATGGTGACGCGTCTGGCGCGGCGCTGGGCGAAGAATTCGCTCTCGTGCTCAGCGTCGTCCCAATAATCCGAGGCGCGATAGGTGAAATGGTGCAGCGTCGGCCGCCACGTCGGGTGGTTGGTGGCGTTGATGCGCACATTGGCGGCGATGTTGGCGAACTTGCCGATCGTCGCGCACCAGACGCCGCAGTCCTGCATCATGTAGGAATAGTCGCCGATTGTGCTCTCGGAAACTCGGCAGCGATCGGCGATCGCGGTCCAGCGGCCGAGCGTCGAGTTCTCGACTTCCGCCGTCTCGTGGACAAGCGGCGTTTCCGACAGTTTCCTGGTCATGCGGCGATTTTCCCGGCGGCAAAAGCGGTCACGTCGATGACGCGGTCGGCTACCGCCTCGCGCACGTCGTGGTCATGGAAGATGCCCAGCAGGGCGACGCCGGCCGCCTTCTTGGCCGCGATCAGCTCAATCACGACATCGCGGTTCCTGGCATCGAGCGAAGCGGTCGGCTCGTCGAGCAGCAGGATCGGGTGCTCGGTGATGAAGCCGCGCGCGATGTTGACGCGCTGCTGTTCGCCGCCGGAAAAGGTCGCCGGCGGCAGTGCCCAGAGTTTTTCCGGCAGGTTGAGCTGGCCCAGCAAGGCGCGCGCCTTGCCGCGCGCAACTTCACGGTCCTCGCCGCGCTCGACCAGCGGTTCGGCGACGACATCGAGGGCGGAGACGCGCGGCACTGTGCGCAGGAACTGGCTGACATAGCCGATCGTGAGCCGGCGCACGGCAAGCACGGTGCGCGGGCTCGCCGTCGCGAGATCGATGAGCCCGTCCTCGTGCTGGACGATGATCTGGCCTTCGTCGACCGCATAGTTGCCGTAGAGCATCTTCAGGATCGAGCTCTTGCCGGCGCCGGAAGGGCCGCCGAGCACGGCGCACTCGCCGGCCCTGATCGAGAACGACACGCCGGTGACGACAGGCAGTTTGATGCCGTCGCGCAGATGCATGGTGAAGCTCTTGGCGACATCGGAGACGACGAGCGGGGTTGCCATGATCACACCTGCAGAATGGAAGAAACAAGGAGCTGCGTGTAGGGCGCGCGCGGATCGTCGAGCACGCGGTCGGTGAGGCCGCTTTCGACGACGCGGCCGTCCTTCATCACCATCATGCGTTGCGACAGCAGACGTGCCACCGCGAGGTCGTGGGTGACGACGATGGCGGCCAGGCCGAGATCGGTGACCAGGCCGCGCAACAGGTCGAGCAGGCGCGCCTGCACGGAAACGTCGAGGCCGCCGGTCGGCTCGTCCATGAACACCAGCCGCGGCCCGGTGACGAGATTGCGGGCGATCTGCAAGCGCTGGCGCATGCCACCGGAAAAAGCGCGCGGTTCGTCGTCGATGCGGTCCTCGTCGATCTCGACGCGTGACAGCCAGTCGACGGCGCAAGCGCGGATTTTTCCATAGTGGCGGTCGCCCACCGCCATCAGCCGCTCGCCGACATTGGCGCCGGCCGACACCGTCATGCGCAGCCCGTCGGCCGGGTTCTGGTGGACGAAGCCCCAGTCGGTGCGCATCAGGAAGCGGCGCTCGGCCTCGCTCATGCGGTAGAGCTCGCGGAACTGACCGTCGCGCATGCGGTAGCTGGCGGTGCCGGAACTCGGCAGCAATCTGGTCGAGAGACAGTTGAGCAGCGTCGTCTTGCCGGAACCGGATTCGCCGACCACCGCCAGTACCTCGCCCGGCCACAGGTCAAAGGTGACGTTTTCGCAGCCGACACGCGAGCCGTAGAATTTGGACAGCGCGGAAACGCGCAGCAGTGGTTCGTCGGTCATTGCGCCGGCTCCGTTTTTTCCAGGGCAAGAGGGGTTTCAGGCGCAAGATGGCCGCGATGGCCTCCTTCGCGCCGTTCCTCGCAATGGTCGGTATCGGAGCAGACGAACATGTGGCCGCCATGGTCGTCGAGGATGACCTCGTCGAGATAGACGTTCTCGGCCGCACACAGCGCGCAGGGCTGGTCGAAGGTCTGCACCTCGAACGGATGATCCTCGAAATCGAGGCTGACCACATCGGTGAAGGGCGGCAGCGCATAGATGCGCTTTTCGCGGCCGGCACCGAATAGTTGCAGGGCCGGCGAACGATGCATCTTCGGATTGTCGAACTTCGGCGTCGGCGAGGGATCCATCACATAGCGACCCTCGACCTTGACCGGGTAGGCATAGGTAGTGGCAATGCGGCCGTGCCTGGCGATGTCCTCGTAGAGCTTCACAAGCATGAGGCCGTATTCCTCCAGCGCATGCATTTTGCGCGTTTCCGTTTCGCGCGGTTCGAGGAAGCGCAACGGTTCGGGGATCGGCACCTGATAGACCAGCACCTGGCCCGCGCTCAGTGGATGTTCGGGAATGCGGTGGCGAGTCTGTATGATGGTCGCCTTCGCCGTCTCGGTGGTGACGGCGACATTGGCGACCTTCTTGAAAAAAGCGCGGATCGAGACGGCGTTGGTGGTGTCGTCGGCGCCCTGGTCGATGACCTTCAGCACATCGCCGGGACCGATGATCGAAGCCGTGACCTGGACGCCGCCGGTGCCCCACCCATAGGGCATCGGCATTTCGCGCGAGGCGAACGGCACCTGATAGCCGGGAATGGCTATGCCCTTGAGGATCGCGCGGCGGATCATCCGCTTGGTCTGCTCGTCGAGATAGGCGAAGTTGTAGGTGGCGATGTCGGTCATGGCGATCGCTTCCAGTTTGTGCTACCGAATTGACTTCCAAGACACGGAAGAAGGGCCAGGCTCAGATGACTCCAACCGGATGGATGCACATCGGAATCCTGTTGCTGGTGTTCGTCGGCATGGTTGCCTTTGTCCTTCGAAGAATGGTTCTTCCTGCGCCGAACGAAGGCGCGAATGGCGAAACCGTTGGCGGCAGTAGCGGCTACGGCGGATCCGGAGGGGTGTAGCGGCCATTCCCACGAGATCATGGTGGTGGAGCTAACTGAAGTCATTCCGCAGCCTGTCTCTTCTCCTCGGCCTTGCCGGCGTTTTCTCGGGCATCGTGCTCGGCGCGCATGCGACGCACCAGGTCGAGCTCGGCCTGGAAGTCGACATAGTGCGGCAGCTTCAGATGCTCGACGAAGCCGGTCGCCTGGACATTGTCGGAATGCGAGATGACGAACTCCTCGTCCTGGGCTGCGGCGACGACATCTTCGCCGAATTCGGTTGCACGAAGAGCGCGGTCGCACAGCGCCATGGCCATCGCCTTGCGCTCGCTCTGGCCGAAGACGAGGCCGTAGCCGCGGGTGAATTGCGGCGGCGCCTTGGCCGAGCCCTTGAACTGGTTGACCATCTGGCACTCGGTGACACGTACGGAGCCGAGCGGTACTGGGAATGGCAGCTCCGGCACGTCGAGTTCCAGCTCGACCTCACCGATGCGAACCTCGCCGACGAAGGGATGGTTGCGGGCATAGCCGCGCTGGGTGGAATAGCCGAGCGCCAGCAGAAAACCCTCGTCGCCGCGTGACAGCGCCTGCAGGCGGATGTCGCGCGCCATCGGAAATTCCAGCGGCTCGCGGGTGATATCGCCGGGGATATGGTCCTGCGGCATGTCGCCATCAGGCTCGATCAGGCCCTCGCGGGCGAGGATCGCGGAGACGCGCGGCATGGCTTCCGCCTGGCTGGCACGCTGCGGCGGCTCGGCGACATCGCCGCCCGCGGCGAGTTCGGGATCGAGCAGCCGGTGAGTGTAGTCGAAGGTCGGGCCGAGCAGCTGGCCGCCGGGTAGGTCCTTGTAGGTCGCCGAAACGCGCCGCTCGACCAGCATCGCGCCGGTGTCGATCGCGTTGGTGTAGCCAAAGCGTGGCAGCGTCGTGCGATAGGCGCGGACCAGGAAGATCGCCTCGATCATGTCGCCACGCGCCTGAACGATGGCTAGTGCCGCCAATTCCCGGTCGTAAAGCGAACCTTCGCTCATCACTCGGTCGACGCCGAGCGCCAGCTGCTCGACGATCTGGTCTAGGCGAAGCGCCGGCACGGAACGGTCGCCGCGTCGGCGGTCGGCGAGCAGGGAGTGGGCGTTGGCAATGGCCGCTTCGCCGCCTTTTACCGCGACATACATATTACGCCTCCATCGTCTTGATGCGCGTCGTGCGCGGCAGGCAGGCAACGCCGTCGGGGGTGGCAAGGATGATGTCGACGCCACGCGGAAAGCGCTGGTTGTTCTGCTTCCATTGTTCGACGAAGTGGCGCGGCATCTGCGCCGGCGCGATGGTTGCAGTCTTTTCGATGCCGGGACCTTCGAGCAGCAGAGGGGCGCCTGAAACGAGATCGCTCACCTGCAGGATCAGCGTCGTGGAGCGGTCGGGATAGTCCTGGGTGCCTTGTGAAAAGCCGTCGAGCGCCATCATCTCGGCCGGCGTGGCGATCAGCGCGAAATGCGCATCGGCTGGCGTGTTGGCCAGTGGCGCGCCGGTGTGGAAGCCGAGCCAGGATTTCACCGCTGCTGGGGCCTGCAAAACGAGGTCGAACCAGAGCGGCGTGTCGTTGTCGCACAGCGCCAGCGCGATAGCACCCGCGGTGGCCGACAGCGGCGCCGGCGGGCGGGCAAAGACCGGGAGGGGCTGCAGGGTGCCCGGCCGCGCCATCGCGTCCATCACGGCGCGGAATACCGTCTGGGCGTCGAATACCGGATCGGCAAAGCCGCCCTCGATCGCTTGCGTTGCGATGTCCATCAGTCTTCTCCGCGTACCATGGTGAAGAAATCGACCTTCGTTGCCGCCGTCTCGGCGCGCCGCCGTTCACGTGCGCTGGCCAGTGCGGCCTGCAACGGCGCAATGAGTTTGGTCTCGACTTCGTTACGGCGGGTGGGATCCTGCCAGAGCGCGTCGGCTATCGCCGCCAGCCTTGCCTTCTGCTTGTCACGGCCGAGCGCGTAGCAATGGCCGATTTCTCCTGAGGCAAGCCGCACCGTCGCGCGGGTGACCGTCGCTTCGCCGACATTGAACGGCGCGCCGCCGCCGCCGATGCGGCCACGCACGGTGACCAGGCCGGTTTCGGGACCGCGCAGGAGTTCCGCTTCCGAAGGCAGGCCGGCTTGGTTCCAGAGGCGGACGATATCGTCACCGGTCGATTGCGCTAGGGTCGCCATGGCGGCCTTGCGCTCAGCCTGATCGCGCGCTTCCTGTCCTCGCATGGCAGCCATTCCTTCTCGTTCCGAATTTGTATAATGATGTGGACAATTATACAAATTGTACCTATTCTCTAAAGCGTGTCCATGACGGATCGATGACAGGGCGAAAAGATTGGGGCAAGAGATGATCGGTCAGCAGATGGCCAGCAGCTTAGAGCGGCGCACCGGCATCTCGCTGTGGCGGCAGATAGCCGACCAGATCCTCCATTCGATCGCCGTCGGCGACTTTGCCGAGAATGCTGCGCTGCCACCGGAAGTCGCACTGGCCGAGCGCTATGGCGTCAACCGCCATACGGTGCGCAGCGCCATCGCAGCACTGGTGCAGGATGGCGTGCTCAGGGCCGAACAGGGGCGCGGCACTTTCGTGCTTTCGCGCAAGCGCCTGTCCTATCCGATCGGCGCCCGCACCCGTTTTTCGGAGGGCTTGCAAGGGCAGGCGACGGAGCGCCGCAGCGTGCTGCTAGAATCGGCGGTCGAGCCGGCCAGCCGGCGTGTCGCAGAAGGCTTGGGTCTCGCCAAGGGTTCCAGCGTCATCCGCCTCGAAACACGCGGCGAAGCCGACGGACAGTCGGTCTCGCGCGCCACCGGCTGGTTCGACGCGAAACGCTTCGCAGGCATCGAGACCGCTATCGCGGAAACTGGATCGGTGACCGCCTCGCTCCAGCGTTTCGGCATCAGTGACTATCTCAGGCAATCGACAGTGCTGTCGGCGCGCCACGCAGATGCCGCCGATCTCGCCGATCTCGATCTGCAGTCCGGCGCCATCGTGCTGGTCACGGTCGCCGTCAACGTCACGCCGGACGGCCAGCCGATCCAGTTCGCCGAAACGCGCTTTCCGGCTGAGCGCGTCGAGCTCAAATTATCGGCGCGGTAGGTAGGTGCGCGTCTATCCCGGTCTCATCCGACCTGAATGACCGCCTTGATCAGGCCGGATTTCTCATGCGCCCAGCGGGCAAGGTCGCGCGGCGTGTCACCAAGCGTCGTGCGATGGGTGACGAGCTTTGCCAGCGGCACAGCACCATCGCGGATCGAAGTGGCGACATGGTCGAAGTCGGCGCGCAACGCGTTGCGGCTTCCGATCAGCGTCATCTCGCGCTTGTGGAATTCGGGATCGGAAAAGACGATATCGTCCTTGACGACGCTGACCAGGACCAGCGTCCCGCCATGCGCGACTTGGGCGAACGCCGAGTGGACGGACTGGGTGTTGCCGGTGGCATCGAAAACCACGTCGAAGCCTTCGCCGCCGGTCGCCTCCCGCACCAGATCGATTGCCGATCCCTTCGAACCGTCGAGGGTGGCAAAGCCGAGTTCGCTTGCGGCGAAATCCAGCCTCTCGGCACTCGTGTCGAGCAGCGTCACGTCGAGACCGGCGATGCGGGCAAACAGCGCCGTGCCGAGCCCGATCGGCCCGGCGCCGATGACCAGCGTGCGCGCGCCTCGGTCAGCCAGCGAGCGCCGCACGGCATGCGCCCCGATCGCCAGGAATTCGACGGCGGCGGCATCCGCCAGCGACAGGCCGTTTGCCGGATAAAGATTTTGCGCCGGCACCAGGATCCGTTCGCACATGGCGCCGTCGCGGTGGACGCCGAGCACCTCGATCTTCACGCAGCAATTCGGCTTGCCTTGCCGGCAGCCGATGCATTTGCCGCAAGCGAGATAGGGATTGATGATCACCGGTTCGGCGCCGGCGAGATCGACGCCTTCGCCGGCCTCGATCACAGTGCCGGAAACCTCGTGGCCCATGATGCGAGGATAGGCGAGGAACGGATGCTTGCCCTCGAAGATATGATAGTCGGTGCCGCAGATGCCGACATGACTGACCGCGACCAGCGCCCAGCCAGAGGGCGGAGTGCCTGGCGCCGGGCGGTCTTCCAGAACAAGCTCACCGGGCGAGCGGCAGACGACGGCTTTCATACTTCAATCCAGTCTGTTCATGAAACCGCCGGCCCGCTAGCGCCGGGCCGGCGGTCGTTAATATGGACTACTTGCCGCGGCGGCGCAGGCCGTCGAAATAGACGATGACGATAATCAGCACGCCGGTAATGATGCGCTGCCAGAAGGCATTGACGTTCAAGAGATTGGCGCCGTTGTTGATGGTGGCGAGGATGAAGGCGCCGAGCAGCGGTCCGTGCACCGAGCCGACGGCGCCGAACAGCGAGGTGCCGCCGATCACCGACGAGGCGATCGCCTGCAATTCCCAGCCCTCGGCCTGCGTCGGATTGCCGATGCCGATGCGCGACGCGAGCAGCACGCCAACGAAAGCCGCGCACAGGCCAGACAGCGTATAGGCCATGTAGATGGTGCGCTGGACGTTGACACCGGACAGACGCGATGCCTCGGCATTGGAGCCGACCGAGAACAGATAGCGGCCCCAACGGCTGTGATGCAGGAAGACATAGGCCGGGATACCGACGAGGATCACCATCCAGAACAGGTTGGGGATGCCGAGGAAGGAACTGCGCGAGAAAAGCTGGAAGGCATCGTTGTTGATCGAAATCGAGTTGCCGTTGGTCATCAAAAGGCCGATGCCGCGCAAAGATGTCAGCGTCGCCAGCGTGATGATGAAGGGCGGCAGGCCCATCTTGACGATGCCGAAGCCGTGAAACAGGCCGATGGCGACACCGACCAGCAAGGTGAGCAGGACGGCGAGGAAGATCGGCACGCCGGCATTGATCAGCATCGCAGCGATGACGGTTGCAAAGCCAACGACGGCGCCGACGGAAAGGTCGATGCCTCCGGTGATGATGACAAAGGTCTGGCCGACCGCCAGGATCGCGATCATCGAACCTTGCCGCAACAGGTTCGAGATGTTGTTGGCGGAGGCGAAGCTCGGCGTCGCCACCGACAGGATCACCCACAACAGCACTAGCAGCGCCAGCAGCGTCAGCCCGAACAGGGCGTTGTAGTTGCGTTTCGGCCTTTCGGCCGGGATCGCCTCGGTGCTCATATCTGTCCTCCCGGTTTTTCTTGTTTCTCGGCCAGCGCTTGGGTGAGGATCTCCTCATGGTCGGCAGTGCGGAAACCATGAGTGGCCACCAGTTTGCCGCGCCGGAACACATGCAGTGTGTCGGCCAGTTCATAGACCTCGGGCAGATAGGACGAGATGAGAATGATGCCGGCGCCATTGGACAAAAGCGCACTGAACAGGCGGTAGATCTCTGCCTTGGTGCCGACATCGACGCCAACTGTCGGCTCGTCGAAGATGAACAGCTTGGCGCCGTGAGCCAGCCACTTGCCGATGACGATTTTCTGCTGGTTGCCGCCGGACAGGCTGGAGGCGAGCGCGTTGCGCGTCGGCGTCTTGATCCTGAGATTGGCGATCTGGCGGTCCGCCTCGGTCTTCTCCTGTGCGCCGGAGATCAGCAGATTGCTGGAGATGCGCTTGTAGATCGGCAGATTGAGATTGAGGCCGACCGGCAGGTTGAGGCAGAGGCCCTGGTCGCGGCGGCTTTCCGGCGCCAGCGCCATGCCGAGCCTGATAGCGTCATGCTCGGAGTTGACCTGAACCTCCTTGCCCTCCCAGAGGATCTGGCCGGCCGACTTGCGATGACGGCCGTAGAGCGTGGTGACGAACTCGCTGCGCCCGGCGCCGATCAGGCCGTAGAGCCCGACGATTTCGCCGGCACGGACCGTCATCGAGACATTTTCGAAGCCGTTGCCGGAGAGATTTCTGGCTTCGAGGAGCGTCGCGCCCGGGGTAAAATGCTCCTTGTGATAGACTTGCTCGATCGAGCGGTTGATCATCATTTTGACCAGCTCGGCGTCGTTGGTCTCGGCGATGTTCCTGGTGCCGACAAGCGTGCCGTCGCGCAGCACCGAGACGCGGTCGGCGAGCTCGAACACCTCTTCCATGCGGTGGCTGATGTAGATGATGGTGACGCCTTCGCCCTTCAGCCGGCGGATCAGCGTGAAGAGCTGGGCGGCCTCCTTGCGCGTGAGGTAGGCTGTCGGTTCGTCGAAGATGAGGAATTTGGTGCCGCGCACGGTGGCTCGAGCGGCGGCGATCAGCTGCTGCTGGCCTATGGTCAGGTCACCCAGCACGACATGCGCCGGCAGATCGAAGCCGAGATCGTCGATGATCTTCTGCGCTTCCTTGACCATGGCGCGTTGCTGCAGGATGCCGAAGCGGGAATCCTCCTCGCCGAGGAACATGTTGGCCGCGACAGTGAGATGGCGGCACAGAACGACCTCCTGATGCACGGCATTGATGCCGAGCGCCATCGCCTCATGCGGCGTCGCCAGCGCTGCCGGCTTGCCCTCCCAGATGACGTCGCCGGAGGTGCGCGGCATGACCCCGGTCAGCAGCTTGATCAGGGTGGATTTGCCGGCACCGTTTTCGCCGACAATGGCGTGAATTTCGCTGGCCTTGAAGGCGAGGTTAACCGGCTTCAGCGCGTGCGTGCCGGGATATCGCTTCTCCAAGCCCTTGAGTTCGAGGATCGTCCTGCCCGGTTCCAGCGTTGGGGCCGGATGCAGTTCCTGCGCCGTCGACGTCATGACAATCCTCCCAGATTGGCCTCACGATTGGCACGTAGCGATGCTGGCCGAGTCCATCGTCAAGGGTATTGAGGCCGGCTGCTTTCGAAGCACTTTCAGGGCGTTTCCGGGGCAACGAGGCCCCGGAAACGGTGCGCCAATGCCGGTGCTCAGTCGAGCTTCGGATTGAGCAGCGCGTCGATCTTCGGATCCTTCATATTGGCCTTGGTGACGAGGTTGGCGCCGGTGTCGACATTGGCCTTGACCTTTTCGCCTTTCGAGGCCGCGAGCGCCGTCTTGATGCCGTCATAGCCCATCCGGTACGGATCCTGGACGACGAGACCGGAAATGACGCCATCGTTAAGGAACTTGACCAGCTTCTCGTCGCTGTCGAAGCCGATCAGCCCGACCTTGCCGGCAAGGCTGTTCTCGGCGATCGCCTGACCGACGCCCTGCGCCATGATCAGGTTGGAGGCGAAGATGCCCTTGAGGTTCGGGTTGGCGGTGATCAGGTCGGTCGCGATGTTGAGGCCGGTGGTGGCCTGGCCGTCGGCGTATTTGTCGGCAATGAGCTTGAGGCCGGGATATTTGGCGGCAAGCTGTTCCTTGAAGCCCTGGGCGCGCTGTTCGAGCGAGCCAGCGCCCGGAAGCGCGGTGATCAGGGCGACGTCGCCCTCGATTTTGCCGCCATTGGCTTCGCCGATCGCGGCCGCCAGCCCGTCAGCGGCGACGCGGCCGCCCTGGATGTTGTCTGTGGTCAGGAACGAGGTGAAGGCCTTGGAATCGGCGCCGGAGTCGATGCCGATGATCTTGACCTTGGTGGCTGCCTCATCGATCGGCTTGCCGAGCGCCTTGGCTTCGGTCGGTGCGATGACGACGGCAGCCGGGGTGCCGGCGACCGCGTTTTCAAGGATCGAGATCTGGCCGTTGACGTCGGTCTCCGCCTGGGCGCCGAGTTCCGGCACATTGACCCCGAGGTCCTTGCCTGCCTTGCGGGCGCCGGCCAGGACGATCTGCCAGTAGAAAGAGGTGGTGTCCTTGACGATGATCGGAATGGTTACGTCCGCCGCCGAAGCCGGCGCCGAATGCATCACGCCGCCAAGCATCGAGGCGGCGGCGAGCGCCACGAAGGCGCGGCGGTTGAGAATACTGGTCACGAATTTCATTAGGCTTCCTCCCTATGTCGCCCGGTGAACGTTGCTGAAGCTCGGTTTGGATAGGCGCTGCCCAAACGGAACTTTATCAATAAAAAACATTTACCGCATTTTGATAGTGCATAGGTTGGGTCGACGCAAGCGGTGTTTCGTATCGGTCTCCGGATGGCTAGACCGGAAGGGAGCCCCTTTGCCGATCCTTATTGCCAACCCCTACAGATCCTCTCCGAAAGGTATGGAATATTAATTCCATCAACCAGTCAACATGGAATATTCATTCTTTTTGGGTATACGATTGTTAAGCCTCCTAATCGCACCGTCCGCCGTTTAACCGACGAAGGCGAAGGTCGCAGCGCATCAGCCGAGTTTCTGTACGACCGTATAAGGATCATATTTGGCGAATTCGGTTTCGGGCACCTGGATGTCGAGCAGTTGGAGATTTCGCGTCAGGTTGGTCGGCTTGGCGGTGCCCGTCAGCACGGAGGCTACCACAGGCTCATGCAATGGGAACTGGAATGCCGCAGCGGCAAGCGGATAGTCGCCCTCGGTGGCGATTTTTTCCATGGCGCCGACGCGGTCGAGAATGTTCTGGGTGGCCGGCAGGTAGTCGAAATGCGCACCCGGCACCGGGCCGGTCGCCAAGATGCCGGAATTGAAGACGCCACCGATGATCAGCGAGGTCTGCCGTTGCCGGCAAAACGGCAGCAATTCGGCTTCGGCGGTACGGTCGAGCAGCGAATAGCGGCTGGCGAGCAGGATGCAGTCGAGCGGCGCCTGGCGCAGCACATCGAGACAGATCTGCACCTCGTTGACGCCAAGGCCGTAGGCGGAAATTGCCCTGGACGACTTCAGCTCCTCCAGCGCCTTCAGCCCGCCATCCATCAGCTGGCGGAAATGCAGCTTCGTTTTCTCGACGCCATGCGTGTAGACGCCGATGTCGTGGACGAACAGGATGTCGATCCGATTGAGGCCAAGCCGTGCATAGCTGAACTCGACCGAGCGCATGATGCCGTCGTAGGAATAGTCGTAGTCGAGCGCAAAGGGCAGCGGATCGACATAGGAATGATCCGGGATCTGGCCTTCCGGCACCGGCCGGAACAGGCGCCCAACCTTGGTCGACAGCACGTAGGAGTCCCGCGGCTTGTCGCGCAAGAAATCGCCGAAGCGGCGTTCCGAGAGGCCGAACCCGTAGAAGGGCGCCGTATCGAAATAGCGCAAACCGGTATCCCAGGCGACCTGCAGCGTCTGCATCGCCGCCTCGCGAGGGCAAGCTCGGTAGAGGCCGCCGATCGCCGCGCCGCCGAAGCTGACCTCGGTTATTTCCAGCGCGGTGCTGCCGACACGGCGTTTCTTCATGCAAAGCCTCCCGCCGGCCATTTGCCTGGCCCGTCCATGTCTAAGTCAGTTAGTGGCTGCTCTAGAGGGTCGCGCCGAGGTGCCACGGCACGAACTCGTTATCGCCGTAGCCGAAGTCCTCGCTCTTGGTCTTGCGGCCGGAAGCCGTCTCGACGATCAGTTCGAAGATCTCGCGGCCCATGCCGGCAATGGTCTTTTCGCCCGAGGCGATGACGCCGCAATTCACGTCCATGTCCTCTTCCATGGTGTGGTACATGGTCGAGTTGCTGGCGACCTTGATCGACGGCGTCGGCCGGCAGCCGAAGCAGGAACCGCGGCCGGTGGTGAAGACGATGACATTGGCGCCGCCTGCCACCTGGCCGGTGGCGGAAACCGGGTCGTAGCCGGGCGTGTCCATGAACACCAGCCCGTGGCCGCTGACCTTTTCGGCATAACCGAAGACGCCGTTGAGCGGTGTCTGGCCGCCCTTGGCGACCGCGCCAAGCGACTTTTCCAGGATGGTGGTCAGGCCGCCGCGCTTGTTGCCGGGCGAAGGATTGTTGTCAATGGAGGCGCCATGCTTGGCGACATGGTCTTCCCACCATTTCACATAGCCGTCGAGCTTGGCGGCGATCTCCGGCGTCGCCGCGCGATAGGCGAGCAGATGCTCGGCGCCGTAGATTTCGGTGGTCTCGGAGAGAATGCCGATGCCGCCGACGCCCGCCAGGATGTCAACGGCGGCGCCCAATGCCGGATTGGCGGTGATGCCGGACATGCCGTCCGAGCCGCCGCATTGCAGGCCGACGACGATCTCGCTGACCGGGATCGGCTCACGCTCAAGCTTGCCGACCTCTTCGGCGATCTCTCCCAGCACGACCATTGCCTTCTCGACCGATTTGCGCGAGCCGCCGGCTTCCTGGATGTTGAAATGACGTTTTCCCGCGGCGACGCCCTTCTGGCCATAGAGGGTGAGCTGGTTGACCTCGCAGCCAAGCCCGACCATCAGCACGCCGCCGAAATTCGGATGGCGGGCATAACCGGCAAGCGTGCGGTGCAGCACCATCATGCCGTCGCCGGTGGCGCTCATGCCGCAGCCCTGGCCGTGGACGATCGGAACGAAGCCGTCGATGCCGGGGTATCTGGGCAGAAGCGTGCGGTTCGCCTCGTCGGCGATGGCGTGGCAAACGGTGGCCGAGCAATTGACGCTGGCGAGAATGCCGATGAAGTTGCGCGTGCCGGCACGGCCGTCGGCGCGACGGTAGCCCATGAAGGTGCGGCTGCGGTCGGACTCGGTCGCGTGCACGGCTTCGCTCGGCGGCACCACCGGCAAACGCCCGGACTCGAAGACCAGATTATGCGAATGAACATGCTCGCCGGGCGCGATGTCCTGGGTGGCGCGACCGATCGCCTGGGCGTATTTGACCACGGCCTCGCCGGCGGCGATCGGCTTGATCGCAACCTTGTGGCCGGGTTCGATCAACGCTTTGGCAACGGCGCCGCCCGGCAGCACCGCGCCGATCTCGATGCGGCCATTGGCAACCGCGACATTGTCGGCGGGAGACAGAAGAATGCTGTTTGCGGCGTTCACGGGCGGTTTCCTGGGTGTTCCTGGGATGTGCGAGCGGATTGACACGCGCCTGTTAAAGGATAATGTCTTTTATCGTGAAAAAACAGTTTTGCGTCAATTGTTTTTTCGCGAAAGCGTCGCGCGTAAATCCGGAAGGGCAGAGGACCCTGATGCTGGAAGGTGATTCCACTTTTTTGAGGGCGTGCGCTAGGAACTTTTATCATATCGCGCTTCAAACTGGCCGCTTCAAACTGGCCGCTGCAGGCGCCGGCGCGCAACGGGGCAGGGATGTCTAAGAGCAACAACGTCTACAAAGACGCCTACAATCGCGGTCTGCGGCTGCTCGACGAAACGAAGAGCCTGCCGTCGGAGCCCGAATTGGGTGCGCTGCTCGGCGTCAGCCGCACGACGATCCGCACCATCCTCGCGCGCATGGAAGAGACGGGGCTGATCGCCTGGAACAAGCGCTGCAAGACGGTTTTGCGCGTGCCGCGGGCGGACGACTTTTTCCCCGAGGAAGAGACCGACACGCTGTCGCAGATCATCGAGCGCTCCTTCATGCGGCGGTTGCTTGCCGGCGGTGCCGAGCCCGGCATGCAGATCAACGAGCTCGAGCTGGCGCGCGAGATCGGCGTCGGCACCACCAGCGTGCGCGAGTTCCTGATCCGCTTTTCCCGCTTCGGGCTGATCGAGAAGCGCCGCAACAGCCATTGGGTGCTGAAAGGTTTTACCCGCGCATTCGCGCTGGAATTGACCGAAATCCGCGAGATGTTCGAATTGCGCTCGGCCGCCGCCTTTGCCGCCCTGCCGGAAGCAAGTCCGGTCTGGGCCGACCTCGAACTCCTGGAAGACGAGCATCGCCTGCTGGCGCGCGAGATCGCCACGCGCTTCAACGAATTTTCGGAGCTCGACGAGCGCTTTCACCGGCTGATCCACCGCGCGTCGCACAATCGCTTCATCGTCGATTTCTACGACGTCATCGCGATGATTTTCCACTACCACTACCAGTGGAACAAGGCGCAGGAGCGCGAGCGCAACGAAGTGGCCGTCGCGGAACACCTGGCCTATATCGCGGCACTCAAATCGCGCGATCTCGGCAAGATCGACGCCGCCTGCCGCAAGCATCTGAAGTCGGCGCGCAATACGCTGCTGACCTCGATTCCGGAAGGCCAGCACCCGCAACGGGCCTAAAGCGCGCGTTGCCGCAGCAGTGATTTGGCGATTTTCCGCCCGCCGGCCGCATGCTAGATATATGGCCGTTGCTGCGTGAGGAGGCAGGTCTTTGAATATCCGGCGGAGTCGATGGAGCATCCCGGCCGCGTTCGCCGCGGCCTATTTGCTCGTGCTCCAGTCGGCGCTTGGCGCGTTCGCCTTCGGCTTGAGCCCAAATGCTTCGCAACTCGACGCTTTCGGCAATGTCATCTGCACCCAGGAGGGCGCGGCCGAGCTTCCAGGCGGCGATTCACACCAGCACATGCCGGCTTGCTGCATGCTTGGCTGCGGTGTGGCCTCGTCTGCCTATGCGCCGCCACCCGCTGCCGCCATGGTGCCCGGCGATTTTCCCGTCGAAACCGTCGCTTTCGTGCTGCCGGCGTTCAGGCATCTCGACTTTGCCCGCGACCGCTCTCCGTCGAATCCGCGCGCCCCGCCGGCGACGGCCTGATCCGTTCCAGTTCGCCTTGCGGAAACCTTTCGCGGGCGCATTCATTCAACATCGAAACTGTTCGCGACCGGCCGACGGCGCGATTTGTCAGTTCTTGGAGCTATCATGTCTCACGCTTTCCGCGCGCGGTTCGGCCGCAACAGCTCGTTTTTGCGCCACTTCGAGGAGCGACTCGGCATCACCGTATTCCTCCTTGCCCTCCTGTTCGTCAGCGCCCAGGCCGTTTTCGCGCATGAGTTCAAGGTCGGCGACCTCGAGATCGTGCATCCCTGGTCGCGTGCCACGCCGCCCGGCGCCAAAGTGGCCGGCGGCTATTTTACCGTCACCAACACCGGCAGTTCGCCGGACCGGCTGCTGTCGATCTCCTCTGAAATTTCGGCCAAGGCCGAACTGCATGAGATGGGTGTCAAGGACGGCGTCATGACCATGCGGCCGGTCAGCGGTGGCCTTGAAATCCCGGCCGGCGGCAAGGTCGCGCTGGCGCCCGGCGGCTATCATTTGATGTTTATCGGGCTGAAACGGCAACCGAAGCAAGGCGAGACGTTTCCAGCAACGCTGATCTTCGAGAAGGCCGGCACCGTCACTGTCGACTTCGCCGTGGAAGGCATCGGCGAAACGGGCGGTATGGACAATCACGCCAACTGACCCGGCCAGATCCGCACAATTCGAAATTTGAGGGACCATCATGAACAGTTATCTTTTGTCCGCCGGCGCGTTTTTCGTCTTGGGGACAAGCTCGGCCTTTGCCCACGTCACGCTCGAAACGCAGGAGGCGGCGGTCGGTTCGACCTACAAGGCTGTCCTGCGCGTGCCGCATGGCTGTGAGGGCAAGGCGACGACTGCCATGCGCGTGCAGATCCCGGAGGGGGTGATTTCGGTGAAGCCGATGCCGAAGCCGGGCTGGACGCTGCAGGTCAAGAAAGGCAGATACGAGAAATCCTACCAGCTACATGGTGAGGCGGTGACATCAGGCGCTAGGGAAGTCGATTGGAGCGGCGGCAGCCTGCCGGACGAATTCTACGACGAATTCGTCTTCCGCGGGACACTGGCGGCGGATCTGCCGGCCGGCCAAACGCTCTATTTCCCGGTGGTGCAGGAATGCGATGGCGTTGCCGAACGCTGGATCGAGATTCCCGCGGCCGGCCAGGATGAGGAGGCGCTGGAATATCCGGCGCCTGGCCTCAAGCTGCTGCCGAAGAATTGATCCTTACGCGGCGCGCTCTTTCGGGAAGAGCGCGCCGCTGTCTTTATGGCGGTGACATGAGCGCTGCACCCTTACAACGGACGGTCGGCGCGGCCGGCAAGCGCGTCGGCCGATTTGCCGTCGGCCTGCTGGCTGCGATCGTGCTGCTTGCCGCCATTGCTGGACCAAGTAAGGCCTTCGCCCACGCGTCGCTGATCACAACCGAGCCGACCGACGGCGCCGTGCTGGCGCAGAGCCCGGCGCACTTCTCGCTGACCTTCAGCGAACCGGTATCGCCGCTGGTTCTGACCTTGGTGCGGCCTGACGGGACGCCGGTTCCACTGACGTCCTTTCGGGTCAGTGGCCAGACGGTCGAGATCGACAATCCGCAAAGGCTCGGGTCCGGCACCCATGTGCTGAGCTGGCGGGTGACTTCCGCCGATGGCCATCCGGTCGGCGGCTCGGCGCTGTTTTCCATCGGCGCGCCGAGCGCTGCGCCGACCGTCTCCGAAGCTGTCGATAAGGGTCTGAGGTCGGCGATCTGGGTCGGCAAGGTCTTTCTCTATGTCGGCCTCTTTCTCGGTGTCGGCGGCGCCTTTGCACTGGCTTGGCTGGCGCAAGGCGGGCGTGCCGGCCGGCGCTTCGTCATCACCGCAATCCTGTGCGGCCTTGTCGCGGCCCCCTTCTCGCTCGGCTTGCAGGGACTGGACGCGCTCGGCGCACCGCTCGTCCGGCTGGCGCAGCCGGGCGTCTGGCAGGCAGGGCTCGGCACCAGCTTCGGCTGGACGGTCCTGGTCGCGCTGGTGGCGCTCGGGCTTGGGCTGCTGTCGCTTGTCGGGCCGCGCGGCGGTGCAAAACCGTTTGCCCTTGCCGGCTTGGCCGCTGTCGGTGCCGCCCTCGCCGCCAGCGGGCATGCAAGTGCCGCCGAACCGCAATGGCTGACAAGGCCGATGGTGTTTCTGCACGGTGCCGGCATTGCCTTCTGGGCCGGGGCCCTGGCGCCGCTCGGTCTCGCCATGAGGCGGAAGCCGGTCGAGGCCGCGCCTTTCCTGCGCCGGTTTTCCCAGGTGATACTGCCCGTCGTGGCCGTGCTTGCCGCCACCGGCATCGTGCTGGCTGTCATCCAGGTGCAGGCGCCCGCAGCTTTGCTCGAGACCGCCTATGGCCGGCTGCTGCTGATCAAGCTGGTGCTGCTGTTCTTTCTGTTCACGCTGGCCGCGACCAACCGCTGGAAGCTGACCGGTCCGGCCGAAGCGGGAGAGACGGAAGTACAGAGGAGGCTGGTCCGCTCGATTGGCATTGAAATGCTGATCATTCTGGCGATCTTCGGCATTGCCGCCGGCTGGCGCTTCACCCCGCCGCCACGCGCCCTGGCGATCGCAGCAGCGCAGCCGGCATCGGTGCATATCCACACGCGGAAGGCGATGGCCGACCTCAGCATCACGCCCGGCCATGTTGGGCCGGTTGCCGCCTCGATGGTCATCATGACCGGCGATTTCGGCCCGCTCGACGCAAGCCAAGTGACGCTGGTGCTGTCAAAACCTGACTCCGGCATCGAGCCGATCAAGCGCGCGGCGACAATGCGCGGCGACGGTACCTGGCGCGTCGGCGATCTCGTCATCCCGGTCCCCGGGCGATGGACGGCGCGGCTCGACATCCTCATCTCGGATTTCAAAATCGTGAAGATCGAGGCGCCGATCGACATCAGGCCGTAAGGACAAGCTGACGGTCATGGAACACAATTCAGCGAGGCGGTTGACGCAGCTCTGAAGGCCCGTCATTCATTTCGGCAAGATGGGTATCTCGATAAGAATGGCATCCCGAGAAGAATGGGCGTCGCCACAAATCGCCGCCTCAACAAAAGATCCGAAACAGGGAAGAAACTATGGAAAAAGCCGAAATCGGCCTGATCGGCCTTGGCACGATGGGCTCCAACCTGGCGCTCAATATCGCCGAGAAGGGGCACCGCATAGCCGTCTTCAACCGCACCGCCGCACGCACCGACGCCTTTGTCGAGAATGCCGGGGCGCTGAAGAACATGGTCGTGCCCTGCTACAGCCTGGAGGAACTCGCCGCCGCGATCCGGCCGCCGCGTCCGATCATCATCATGGTGCTGGCCGGCAAGCCGGTCGATGAGCAGATCGCGGCGCTGCGCGGCGTGCTTTCGGCCAACGACATCGTTGTCGATGCCGGCAACGCCAATTTCCGCGACACAATGCGACGCTTCTCCGAGCTTTCCGATTCGGGTCTCACCTTCATCGGCATGGGTGTGTCCGGCGGCGAAGAAGGTCACGCCATGGACCGTCGATCATGGTCGGTGGCACGGAAGAGTCCTGGAAACGCGTCGAAAAGGTGCTGACCGCCATTTCGGCCAAGTTCAGGGATGAGCCCTGCGCGGCATGGCTCGGCACCGATGGCGCCGGGCATTTCGTCAAGACCATCCACAATGGCATCGAATATGCCGACATGCAGATGATCGCCGAGATCTACGGCATCCTGCGCGACGGCTTGAGCATGGGGCCGAAGGAGATCGCACAGGTGTTTGCCGGCTGGAACAAGGGCCGGCTCAACTCCTATCTGATCGAGATCGCCGCCAAGGTGCTCGCCGCCGACGATCAGAAGACAGGCAAGCCGGTGGTCGACATCATCCTCGACCGCGCCGGCCAGAAGGGCACCGGCAAATGGTCGGTCATCGAGGCGCAGCAGCTCGGCATTCCGGCCACCGCGATAGAAGCCGCGGTGGCGGCGCGCGTGCTGTCATCGATCAAGGACGAGCGCCTGGCCGCCGAAAAGGCCTATGGCAATGGCGGCGTGACCAGGATTTCCGGAGACAAGGGCGCACTTCTCAACGATCTCGAGCTGGCGCTGTTCGCCGGCAAGATATCAGCCTATGCGCAAGGTTTCGCGGTGATGAGCGGCGCGTCGAAGGAATTCAACTGGAACCTGCCGATGGCGACAATCGCCAGGATCTGGCGGGCCGGCTGCATCATCCGCTCGCAATTGCTGGACACGATGGCGGAAGCCTTCGGCACCGGCGGGGCGGCCACCAATCTGCTGATGGCACCGGCTTTCATCGCGATGATGCAGGAGGCGCATCCATCGCTCCGGCGGATCGTGGCAAAGGCGTCGGAAGCTGGTTCGCCGGTGCCGGCGCTGTCGTCCGCGCTGGCCTATTTCGACAGCTACCGCCAGGGCCGCGGCACCTCGAACCTGATCCAGGCGCAACGCGATTTCTTTGGCGCGCACGGCTTCGAGCGTATCGACGGGCAGGGCGCATTCCATGGCCCGTGGGGAAGCGGAGCGGCAGGCTAGTCGCGGCGATAGGCCAGAACCTCGGTTGGCATGCTCAGGCTCTGCAAGGAGCCAGGTGCTGCGCCGCCGATCCAGCCCAACACTGAGCGGGCGAGCTCGGCGCCGGCCAGCCGGAAGTTCTCGTTGACCACCAGCAATTCCCTACGGAACAGGTGGAGCAGGTCGGACGACTGCTTGGACACCACGTCGACGTCCCGGCCGAGCTTGAGTCCGGCGTCCTCGATGCCGGCGACGATGGCGAGTGTAGCGGCGGCGGCACTGCTGACGAAACCGTCGGGCCTGGCGTCGCGGCGCATCAGCTGTGCGGTCCTCATTCTGATCTGCTCGATCGAATGGTCGATCGAGACGGTGTTGAACGGGATTTCGCTGGCGCCGACCTCGCTCAGCGCATCGGTGAAGCCGTTCAGCGTATGACTGTGGTAGGTCAGTTCGACTGGCGGCGCCAGCAGAGCCAGCCTGCGGCGGCCGATGCCGGCCAGATGGCGTACAGCCTCGGTCGCGAACGCGTAATTATCGAAATCATGATAGGGATGGATCAGCCCCATATCGGTGCGGCCATGCGTGGCAAAGGGGATGCCACGCTCCAGCATGTAACGGGCCCTGGGGTCATTCGGCTGAGTCCGCGAAATGATGACGCCGTCGGCGGAGCCGGTTTCCACCAGATAACGTATCGGGTCCAGGGGATCCTGAGAGCGTGAGTAGGGCGTGACGATCAGGTGATAGGGTGTGTCGGCGATGACTTCCGAGACGCCGTAGATGATGTCCGAGACAAAGCTCATGATCTCGCGCTCGGTATTGAGCACGAGGCTGATGACGTTGGTCTTGCCGGTCCGCAGGCGCACACCGGCACGGTTGGGGCGGTAACCGATCTGCTTCGCGACGAGCTGGACGCGCCGTCTTGTTTCGGCGCCGATCTCGGGCGCGTCCTTCAGCGCCCGCGACACGGTGGTGACGCCCAGCCCGGTCATGAAGGCAAGCGTCTTCAGCGTCGGCCGGCCCTGTCCCGACGCCTCGTCGTCCTTTTCCGTCTGATGTCTGTCCATTCATCCCGCCCGTCAGGCGCATAGCAGTTGTCGTGCAGGCCGGCAATTGGCGGATTGCAGCTTGCCCGCGACTCTCCGCCTATGAACACCGTATACACTGAAACGTTACAGATTGTCACTTGCCATCGCACGAAGGCGGTAGGCAAGGTACCCTGATACGAGCGCGGCTCCCTTCGACGCAAAGTCGTTGAGACATTGGAAGGGGTTGTCCGCGAACAGGATTTTGCCGGATTTCGTGCATACAGCATCTTTTTGCAATGCAACCTGCCTTGCTGCGTGCAATGGAAGGTACCTGCACGGGCGGAATTGTTCGCGCCTCGAAAAAATTTCGAGCCGCCGCTCCATTCCGGGGTTGCGCACCTCACGCAATTGCCGTATCGAAAATCTGTAACGTTTCAGATTCTGGGAGGAGCCGAAATGCGATACCAATTCATGACCGCTGCGTTGGCAGTGACAACCGCGCTGCCTTTCGCCGGCCCGGCGGCAGCGACGGATCTGGAAGTCACCCATTGGTGGACTTCGGGCGGCGAGGCGGCGGCGGTCGCCGAATTCGCCAAGGCGTTCGACGCGACAGGTAATCATTGGGTCGACGGCGCTATCGCCGGCTCCGGCGGCACGGCGCGGCCGATCATGATCAGCCGCATCACTG
Source organism: Mesorhizobium sp. M5C.F.Cr.IN.023.01.1.1 (assembly GCF_003997585.1). Classification (NCBI taxonomy): domain Bacteria; kingdom Pseudomonadati; phylum Pseudomonadota; class Alphaproteobacteria; order Hyphomicrobiales; family Phyllobacteriaceae; genus Mesorhizobium; species Mesorhizobium sp. M5C.F.Cr.IN.023.01.1.1. The sequence goes on from NZ_RZSU01000092.1 coordinate 23,048, forward strand.
GCGGCGACCCCATGGGCGCCACCCAGTTCAACCACGGCCGGCAAGCGGAAGAACTGGTGCAGGCCGGTCTGATGCGCGACTTGACCGATCTCGCCACCAGGGACAAGTGGGCGGAAATCGTACAGCCGAAGAGCCTGCTCGACGGCTGTACCCTCGACGGCAAGATCTATTGCGTGCCGGTCAACATTCACTCCTGGCAGTGGCTGTGGCTGTCGAATGCGGCCTTCGAAAAGGCCGGTGTGCCGGTGCCGAAGAATTGGAGTGAATATGTTGCAGCCGCCCCTGCGCTGGAGAAGGCGGGCATCATACCGCTGGCGGTCGGCGGGCAGCCCTGGCAATCCTCGGGCGCCTTTGACGTGCTGCTCACGGCGGTCGGCGGCACGGACACATTCTTGAAGGTCTATCGCGACAAGGACGCGGAATTCGCCGCGGGACCCGAGGTCGCCAAGGTATTCAAGGCCGCGGACGATGCCCGCAAGATGGCGAAGAACACCAATGTGCAGGACTGGAACCAGGCCACCAATCTCGTCATCTCCGGCAAGGCCGGCGGCCAGATCATGGGCGACTGGGCGCAGGGCGAGTTCCAGGTTGCCGGCCAGACCGCCGGCAAGGACTATACGTGCCTTCCCGGCCTTGGCCTGAACGAGGTCATCGCCACCGGTGGCGACGCCTTCTACTTCCCGCTGCTGCAGGACGCTGAAAAGTCCAAGGCGCAGGAAGCGCTGGCCGAAGCGCTGCTCGATCCCAAGACGCAGGTCGCCTTCAACCTCAAGAAGGGTTCGCTGCCGGTGCGCGGCGATATCGACCTCAAGGCGGCGAACGACTGCATGAAGAAAGGGCTCGACATCCTGGCCAAGGGCAGCGTCATGCCCTGGACGGACCAGCTGCTGTCACAGGACACCCAAAAGCAGAAGGAGGACCTTTTCTCCGAGTTCTTCGCCAAGCCTGATATGACCGTGGAAGAGGCGCAAAAGCGCTTCGCCGATATCGTCGCTTCGGCGGACTGACGATCGACGAACCGCTCGCTCCCGGCC
>NZ_RZSU01000093.1:0-24071 GCF_003997585.1 Mesorhizobium sp. M5C.F.Cr.IN.023.01.1.1
AGCAGCAGGCCGAGCCGGAACAGGCGGCCAAGCCTGAGAAGCGGAAGACCAAGGAGCAGCCTGCCGCCGAGCAGCAGCAGGCCGAGCCCGAGCAGGCGGCCAAGCCTGAGAAGCCGAAGGCCAAGGAGCAGCCCGCCGCCGAGCAGCAGCAGGCCGAGCCCGAACAGGCGGCCAAGCCCAAGCCAAAGAAGCAAGAACCCAAGGCGTGCGATCCGCAGACTGAAGCGAACTGCTAGGTGTTGTGCAGGTACAGACTACGACACCGCGCGTTCCACCGCGGTGCCCGTTGAACGGCAACGCGCCAAAGCTGCGAACCCTCGCCATTCGGACGATCGCGTCCTTGGCGTTCACCTCAAGCACCCCGAAAGACCGCTATTGGGCACTTGCCGAGATCGACGATCGTTCGTCCCAACGTCAGCATAGCCATTTGCTGTGCTCGAAATCGGACAGGCAGAAGACGGCCCAAAATAGGAAGTCCATTGTCTCAGCGCTGAGCGTCGACAGTTGGCGCATTCCGGACGTGCGTCGGTTTGTGCAAGCGCTAATTTGTGCAGCAATGGCGGAAATCCTGCACCTTGCAGCAACTCATAGAAACATTCGGCGTCTGTTTTGGAATCCTCTAAATCAGCGCCGCAGTTTCGAGGACCTGTACCTTGCCTCGCTTGACAGAGGACTTGTCGCGACCGCAAGGTCTCATGATGCAGACGATTAGTTGGAATAGAATTGCGCGTGGTGCGGCCGTTGGAGCAATCGTGCTGATGACTGGCACAAATGTGCCTGTGTCGGCGCGTGCCGAGGGCTCGCTCTTTCTCACAAGCCCGTCCCAGCCAGCCAATGTCGGCGACGCGATGCTGGCGGCCGCCAATTATCATGATTCCGGCGACTATGATCGCGACCTTGCCGCAGTGGCGAAGCAGGCAGGCGATTGGGTCGTCAAGCGCGCAACGGAGGTGCCTCGCCCCGCACTGGTGCTCGATATCGACGAGACGGCTTTGGCCAACTGGGAAGTGATCACACGTGACAACTTCGGCCGCCCGATCGGCGGCGCCTGCGACATCGCAATCGACGGTCCCTGTGGCTGGGCCGCCTGGGACCAGCTCGCGAAGGATCCGGCCATCGACCCTGTGCTGGAGGTCTTCCGGCAGGCGCGAACGGCGAAAGTCGCAGTATTCTTCATCACCGGACGTCCGGAGGACCAGCGTCGGGCGACCGAACAGAACCTGCAATCGGCGGGCTATGCCGGCTATGAGCAACTTTACATGGTCCAGCCTGGAGCCAAATATGGGTCCGCCGCAGATTTCAAGGCACCCATAAGAGCCGAAATCGAAAAGGCCGGCTACACGATCATTGCCAATGTCGGTGACCAGCCATCGGACCTGTTCGGGGGGCATGCCGAGAAGCTGTTCCTGCTGCCGAATCCGTTCTACAGGGTTCGCTGACGGCGTGTACGGCGAAAACCCGAACGCTAGGGCCCTTGCGCCCAACGGCAGGCCATGACCCGTTATTTAGCTTGAGCAGCAACGAACGAACGACGGCTGTCGGGCGGGCAGACATGCCGATCATATTCATCTCCGGGTACGGCAGCGTGCCGACGTCAGCCCTGGCGATCGAAGATTTGACAGCGGCATATCGGCCCGACCAAGAGGGGCCCCTCGTCGGGCCTGACCACAGACGATCGATTACGTCTAATGTCATGGCTACTCTAACATGAGCGAGCGGCAGACAACCGGCGATTGGACCGGTGTCCCGGTGCTGCCATCTGAGCGCGAGCCAGCGTGGCTGATCGCGGACGCCGGTTCACCAATCAGCCCCAGGAAAGAAGGCGGTTTCCCGCGACTCTGGCAGCTCGGAATTCGCACAACGCGGGAAGCGCTCCCCGGCGCTGAAACAAACGAAACACTTCGCGTTCGGCGCGGAAAAACGCCTGAAACAGGGATGGTTTAAATGCAATGGCAACGCTGCATCCCGCGGCGCTAATCATGGAGTGTTGCAATGTCGATAATGCGAGCAGCTTACCGCTCTTTCCGGGACTACCGGGTTCACCGTATGGCGGAACGGACCCTTGCGGCAATGGACGATGCCTTCCTGAGGGACATCGGGATTAGCCGGTCAGAGATTGGTTTGGTGGTCCGCGGCTTGAAGCGCGGCCAAGAAGACAAGGCGGGCTGAAACCATGAAGCTTTCATTTAAACTCCCGCTGCTGGCCTGTGCGAGCGTGGCTGCCCTTTTGGCGGTGCCCGCGGCCAATGCCCATGATTCGGGCCTTCCGCACCGCCAGGCCAAGGCGGCGGTGGTTGGAGAGGATTCGACAAGCGTCCCGCTGTTCGAAAACCTCGGCAGCCATTCCTATCCTGTCACCACCGCCAACCCGCTGGCGCAGGCCTATTTCGACCAGGGCCTACGCTGGGCGTGGGCATTCAACCACGCCGAAGCGCAGCGCGCTTTCAGGGCCGCGCAGAAGCTGGACCCGACCTGCGCCATGTGTTTCTGGGGCGAGGCTTACGTGCTCGGCCCCAACATCAATGCCGGCATGGGCCAGGAGGCGGCCGCGAACGCCGCCGAAGCCGTCGCGCAGGCGCGCAAGCTAGCGCACCTTGCCACCAGCCGGGAAAAGGACCTCATCGCCGCGCTCTCCAAGCGCTACAGCGCCGATACTTCTGCCGACCAGGGCGCCCTGAACCAGGCCTATGCCGCGGCGATGGCGGAACTGGCAGACCGCCATCCGCAGGACGACGAAATCGCCACGCTATACGCTGACGCGCTTATGAACCTGACGCCCTGGGACTACTGGCTTGATGGCGGAGCAACGCCAAAGCCGGACACGGTCAAGCTTGTGGCTTCGTTGGAGCGGGTGCTGGCGCGCAATCCGGATCATGCCGGCGCGATCCATCTCTATATCCATGCTGTCGAAGCGTCCACGACGCCGGAAAGGGCCGAAGCCCATGCCGACCGGCTTGCCGCCCTCATGCCCGGCGCCGGACACATCGTGCACATGCCAGCGCACATCTATCATCAGGTCGGCCGGTGGATCGACAGTCTGGAGATCAACCGCGAGGCGGTGGCAGCGGACGAGGCCTATTTCGAGCGCGTCGGCATAGCGCCGGAGAGCACGCCCGGCGTCTATACGGACGGCTATTATCCGCACAACCTGCATTTCCTGATGACCTCCGCACAGATGGCGGGCGACGTCGAGGCAATCGCCGAGGCGGCCAAAAAGCTCGAAACGCTGGTCTCCGACACCATGGCCAGAAAGGTGGCCGGGCTGCAGCCGATCAAGGCGGCTCCCTATTTCGCGCACGCCCAGTACAGCGATCCCGAGGTCATACTCGCGCTGCCGCTGCCGGCAAACGCCCTGCCTTATGTCGAGGCAACCTGGCGATATGCGCGGGGCATCGCCTTCGCCGCAAAGGGTGCGAGCGAGGCGGCGCGCGCCGAGACCGCCGCAATCCGCAAGCTCGCCGCCGCGACCGATTTTTCCACGGAGACGGCGGGAGGACTTCCGGCGCCGGATTTGCTGGAATTGAGCGCGCTGATCGTGGAGGCCCGCATTGCCCAGCACCAGGGCAACCTGCGGGAAGCGCGCAACAAGCTTGAGGCGGCGGTCGCGATCGAGGACGGCCTTGCCTATATGGAACCGGCCTACTGGTATTATCCGGTCCGACAGACCCTCGGCGCGGTCTACATCGCCATGGGCGAGCACGAGGCGGCCGCCGCAGCCTTCGAGCACGTCCTGGAGCAGACGCCGAACAACGCCTGGGCGTTGTGGGGCCTGCGCGAGGTTTTCCGCAGGACCGGCAGGACAGCGGACGCCGAAGAGATGGATGCGCGCTTCAAGGACGCGTGGGTGGGAGCGCCGGACTTTCTCGGCATCAAACGGCTCTGACACGCGCTCAGGTGCCGGCGTCGTTGTCGGCGCAGGAAAGGTGTCGCAGCCTCGCAACCCGGCGGCTGCGGCACGCAATACAGGTGTCGAGAAGGCCGGCTTGGCCTGCACGCCAGCCTCTCAGCGCCCACACGTGATAGTGGAAGCCCAGGGCAACGCAGCTGGGTTCCCGAAACTCAGTAGTTCGAGCGGGGCTATCCGCCTGGGACCACAAAGTCGCAAAACCTCAACCGCAAGGGATGAGGCGCTGGTTCACCATGTGGCGCGCTCAAGAGTAGAGGTAACCCATGCCGCGGATCGTCCTGATCACCTCCGGCTTGGAGGGATCGACCTCGATTTTCTTCCGCAGGCGCGAAACGCGAATGTCGATACTACGATCGAAGGGATCCCATCCGCGGTCATGGGCGAGTTCGAGCAGTTGATCGCGGTTGAGCACTCGTCCGCGATGTTCGCTGAATACTTTCAGAAGCCGGAACTCCATCGCGGTGATCGCTATTTCGACCCCCTCGGCGTTGTATAATTTATGTTCGTCCGGGTCGAAGCGGCATTTGCCGAACTGGACCTGGTGAGGGTCCGGAGTACTCGCTTTCTCCGCAGCTCGTTCGCTCGCCGACGTCCTGCGCAGCACGGCCTTCACCCGTGCCAGCAGCTCCCGCAGGTCCACGGGCTTCGCGACATAGTCGTCGGCGCCAATCTCCAATCCGACGACGCGGTCGACGATTTCCGCCGATCCGGTCAGCATGATAATGGCAACGTCTGAGTGCTCTCGTAGATAGCGCGCCAGGGAGAGGCCGTCCTCGCCTGGCATTCGGATATCCAGTATGACCACATCGACGTTCTGGCTATTAATAAGTTCGCGCAGGGCAGGCCCCGCGTTGGCCGTCGTCACGGCATAGCCATGATGCTCCAGATATTCCGCCACCGTGTCGCGGATATCCGGTTCGTCATCGCAGACAACTACGTGTGCGTGCGTCGTCAAAATCGACCACCGAGCAACTAGCCTAATGGATAAGCTGCCCCTGAAGTGACGTGCAAATCCACTGATCTGTCAAGTATTGTTGTTGACCAGATTCGAGACAAATGAACGGAGCTCGTTAGGTTTGATCGGTTTCTCAAGATAGGGCCGTTTCGCGGCGCGCAGGAACATCTGCGCGTCCGGGCTGATCGTGTCCCCCGTCAGGAAGGCTAACCTGTCGAGCTCGGCCGGATGAAGCTTGGCAATCTGGTTGAACAATCCCCGTCCATCCATGTTCGGCATTTTCAGATCGCTCAGGATCAGCGCGAAAGTGCGGTTCTGGAGGTGCAGCAGCGCTTCTTCGCCGGATCTGGCAATGGTGACCTTGAAACCATCTCGCCTGAGCACCTCAGCAACCAGCTCACCCACTTCCTCTTCGTCGTCCACCACTAGACAAGCAATACCAGTTGAATTCGGGAGCTCATCTTCGGCCGTTTCGGCTCGTTCCTCGATACGGTCCGAAGCAGGCAGCGAAAGTATGAAGGTCGAGCCACCCCCCTCGGGGGATTCGACCTCGATGGTTCCTCCATGGGATTGAACGATCCGATGACAGAAGGACAGCCCGATCCCAGTCCCTGCCCCAATCTCTTTGGTCGTGAAGAACGGCTCGAAAATGCGGGGAAGTATCTCTTTGGGAATTCCCGGACCGGTGTCGGCAACGCGGACGACTATGCTGCCGGTTTTGGGATGAAGCCGCGTTGAAACCGTGATTGTCCGTCGCCCTTCCCAGCCGTGCAGCGCCTGTTCTGCATTGACAAGCAAATTGATCAGCACCTGGCCAAGCTGATCGGGATCAGCCCAGATCGGGGGAAGACCAGGTTCAAGATGAACTGAAAGCCCGATATCCGACGATCGAATCGAATAGCTCGCCACTTCCACCGCTTCGGAAATAATGTCATCGATCGCAACGTTTGAGGTCCGCGTCGGCTGCTGTCTGGCCATAGCCAGGAAAGTCTTGACGATCCTGGCGCAGCGTTCGGCTGCCTTACTCATCTTGTCGGCACGTTCCACGACCTTGGCGTCGGTTGCGGTCTCCTTCAACAGCGATGACAGGCCAAGCACCACCGAGAGCGGATTATTGAGCTCATGCGCCACCCCCGCCAGTAATCCGCCGAGCGCCGACATTTTTTCATTCTGGTGCAGCGTCTCGCGCTGGCGCTCCAATTCCTGCTGCATTTCGATACGGTCGGTGAGATCGTAGGCGTGGGAAACGATCACCTTCTCACCGTGGTAATCGATCAGTCGAGACGAAATCGAGCACCAGCAGATCCTACCGTCCTTGCGTTTGAGCTGGGTTTCGAAATCGTCGACCAACCCCGTCGCGAGCAGCCGCTCAACGTATCGCATCCGCTCTGAAGGATCGACATAGTAGTCGATGGCGCTGGTCACGTTGCCGAGCAGCTCAACGGTGGCGGGACTGCGGTAGAGCAGCTTCCCGTCATGCGCGCGGGTCATCTGGATGTTGACGGGGCAGGCTTCGAGGACTTTACGGACCATTTCATCCGCTTCCTTAGCGGCCTCCTCGGCCCGCTTGCGCTCTGTAATGTCGACACGGGTGACCACGAACCCGCCTTCGCGGGTTGGACAGTTCGAGACTAAAAACCAACCGCCGTCCGTATGACGGAATTCCTGTTGCCGGAACTCGCGGCGGTCCCTTGCCCGCTCGGCAAGCCAGTCGTCGATCTTGTCCCGTGGAACCGGAAACTGATTGCGCTCTGCGGTCACGCGGAGGAACTCGAACCAGTTCACCCCGGGAACGAGCACATCGGCGCTTATCGCATGCATCTGGCGGTACCTGCTGTTGGCCAGCACCAGGCAATCGTTCTTGTCGTAGAGGGCAAACCCTTCGGCGAGAGATTCGATCGCGTCGATCAGCCGCTCGTTTGCCTTGCGCGTTTCTTGCTGGGCGGCGATCATGTCGGTGATATTCGTCGTGTTCGACACGATCACCTGCCTTCCCTGGAAGTCGATCAGGCGAGCGGAAACCGAAGCCCAGAAAGCCTTGTTCTCTGTGTCGTACTGCTGGACCCGAAAATCATCGATCCTGCCCTTTTCGATCAGGGTGCGCTCCAATATTGCGCTATAGTCTGGATCGACATAGTGGTCGGTTATTCGAGGGCGATCGGCGTAGAGATCTCTGGTAGCAGGATTGCGGTAGAGCGTTTCTCCCTCGAACGTGGTCATGTGTATCGGCGAAGGGCAGGCATCGAGCACCTTTTGCAGCAGAGCCGTGGCGTCGCGCTCAGCAGCCTCGGCCTTCTTGCGCCCGCTGATGTCAGCGCGCGTTACGACGAAGCCGCCAAGATCGGTGGGATGTATCGATACCGAGTGCCATTTGCCGTCGGAGAGGGGGACCTCGAAATGGGAGTGGAACTCGATCCGGCCTTGAATCCGCTCGTCGAGCCACTCGTCCTCGCGCCCAACCGCGTTGCGGTACACGCCGCGCTTGGCGGATTCGCGAAGGAGCTCGTTCCATTCCACGCCCGGTTCTACGAGATCCCGCACCGGATGGTTCAGCTCGCGGTAAAGGCTGTTGCACATGACCAGGCGGTGATCTTCGTCGTACAGTGCGAATCCCTCGGAGAGTGATTCGACGGCGTCTGCGAGCATCTCCCGCGCCGCAGCAACTTCGCCGTCACGCTTCTTCTGCTTGGTCACATCGGCGATGCCGGCGAGAACCACTCGCCGGCCTTGGAACTCGACGATCCTGAGATTGCCCGTGGCCCAGAACTCTTGGCCGTCGGGTCGTTTAAGAAGCACCTCGCAATTTTCGACAACGCCCTTTTGCATGAGCTCCCGATTGATTTCCCGGTGTTTCTCGGGGTCGACAAAGTAGTCGCCGAGCCGCACCGTCTCGCGTTGCGCCTTCTTGCTCCATCCAAGCAGCCGTTCGGCGGCATTGCTCTGGTAAATGAGTTCCCCCGAACTTGCGTCGGTCATCCATACCGGCAGCGGATGATGCTTGATCAGGAAACCGAACAGATCCTCGCGTTGCTTGCGTTCCGTGATGTCCAATACGCCGATGATGAGCGAGGGGCGCCCGTCATAAACGCCGCGACGGCAGTTGGTCGAGCACCAGACCGTCGATCCGCTTGTGTTTCTAAGCTGGATTTCGTGATCCCGCACGATGTCGCTATTGCTGGCTAGAGAGCTGATTTCATTGAAGTCGCCAGTAATGACGAAATGATCCGTCAGGAATTGCGGCTCGTTCGGGGTCCATTTTCGGCCAAGCAGGTTCGACGCATCGAGGCTTTCGTAGAGGATTTGCCCGCTCCCCGCGTCCACCACCCAAACGGGCAGCGGGTGACTGTCCGTGATGCAGCGGAATATCTCCGCGTTTTCCCGGTGCGCGATCTGCGCTCGCTTCATGTCGGTAATGTCGACGCTTACCAGGGCCACGCCACCACCCGGCCGAGGATGTGCCGTGAGCAACTTCCATTGCCCATCCAAAGTCTCAGCTTCGACTGGACCCTTGTCGATTTGCGTCCATCGTGCCGCAGCGCTTTCAGCAAACGCGCTGCCTGGCTCGATGGGGCGGCCGTCGAAACTTTTTAGATATGAGAGGGCTTCGGCGACTGCGGCAATGGCGTCCATTGGCTGCATCTCGCCGCGATCGAGCCGCTGGCTTCCAAATATCTGCGGATTGCTGCCAACCAGGACATTGTTGGCATCAAAAAGGGCATAGCCTGTGTGTGTGGATGGCACCGGATTATCAGGCCGCATGGTCGTTCCCTTTATTCGCGCGATCTCCCGAGGGCGGATACTAGACCCTCTTTGTTTCAGCACACATTCAGACGCTGCGTAATTTGTTTCAACTGTTTCGGCGCGTGGGCATCTTCGCCAGCGCTGACGTGAAAACGAAACTCTACCAACTCCGGAAAACGGCCGAAACACGAATGGCCCAGGTTGCACGGCCGATACCACGGCTCGAGCAAACGACTCTGACCATAACCAGTCACAATGCCGCCTGTCATCCCGTCGCGCGTGCAGCTGAAACAAACGAAACACTCCCACCGCACTACAGAAAAACGCCTGAAACGAACGGGGTGTATGACAATAAGAACCGCAGATGCGGCAGATTCAACGGACGAGACACAAATATCCAGTGCCCTGCACGACCATCTAGTCTTGTCGAGGTGTCGACGCGTTTTGCTGGGAAATCTGAGGTTCAAAATGCATAGGCCAGTTACCTCGTACGATTTCCCCGACCGGCTCCGCGCGAGCCTTGTTGACCAAAACCATCCGGCCCATGAAGGGGCTCGCCGGCTCTTACAACGCCATGATCGACAAGGGGCAGACGTCACCACGCGACGGCTGATCGGGAACAGCCGCCATTCATACAGGCCGCGTTGACGCCGCCGAATGATGATGATCTCGGCTGCTATCAAGCAGCCCTCCGAACAGCGCACGAACGTAACAAGACGACCGTGCGCTGAACAACCTGCCGCCGCAAGTCCAGAAGGATAGAGGTTGGTCGGTTTGCCCAAAGGGCATGAAAAACGGCTCATTGATGCGGTGCGGGGCACGGCGCGTTGAGGCCAAATGCTAACCCTCAAAGATGGAGAATTGAAATGCTTAAGATCGTTCTTGCCACTGCCACCTTCCTGTTTGCCTCCGGCATGGCTTTTGCCGGCAGCGACCACTATGGCTCCGACTACAGCCATGGCTCCGGTTATCCGAACACCGGTCACCATTCGATGGTGTCCGACAACGGCTACGCGGTCGACCTGAGCGGCACAGCGAGTGTCAACACGGCCGACAGCCCACCGACCTCGGGAGGAAATTCGATCTTCGATATTCGTGGGCCCGGTTATGGCCAGGGGATCTGGGGCCGCTGATACCAGCGTTCGGCCGGCACGATCGAGATTAGACCTCCAAGCGGCAGGCGCGCCCGCCGCTTGGAATCACCTCACGGCCACCGGAGAAAGATCTTTGCCGATCTCGAACCGTGGGCTGGAGCGGGCCTGGGGGCCTGTGCACGCTCCCCTTGGCTTTAGCTTTGAGGGCTGCGTCGTCAGTCGTGAGCCGCCCCCAGTCGTGAGTAAGCGCCGCCACGCGCCACCAGTTCATCATGCGGGCCTTGTTCGACGATGCCGGTATCGGCGACCACCACGATGCGATCGGCATTGCGGATCGTCGCCAGCCGGTGCGCGATCACCAGTGTCGTTCGGCCCTGCGCAAGTTCTGCCAGCGACTGCTGGATCTCCCGCTCGGTCTGCGTGTCGAGTGCCGACGTCGCCTCGTCCAGGATGAGGATTGTCGGGTTCTTCAGGAACATACGCGCGATTGCCAGGCGCTGTTTCTGACCGCCCGAAAGCTTTACGCCACGCTCGCCAATGATCGTATCGAGGCCTTCCGGCAGTGAAGCGATGAGTTCGTGGAGGCGCGCGCGGCGCGCGGCCTCGACGATCTCGCTCTCGACCGCGTCCAGCCGGCCATAGGCGATGTTCTCGCGGATCGTTCCGCCAAACAGGAACACGTCCTGCTGCACGATACCGATCTGGCCGCGCAGTGAGGCCAGCCTCATGTCGCGGATATCCAAGCCGTCGATCATGATGGCGCCGTTGTCGACGTCGTAAAAACGCGGCAACAGCGAGCACAGCGTCGTCTTCCCGGCGCCGGACGGCCCGACGAAGGCGATGGTTTGTCCGGCTGCTATGTCGAGATTGATATTCTTCAAGACCGCCCGTCCGCCGCTATAGCCGAAGGTGACATCCCGGTAGCTTATGTCGCCTTGGAGCGTCGGTGCGTCAACAGCACCAGGCCGATCCGCGATGTCCGGCTCAGTGTCGAGGAGAGCCGCATAGCGGCGGAATCCAGCGATGCCTTTCGGATAGGTTTCGATCACCGAATTGATCTTGTCGATCGGCCGGAAGAAGACATTGACCAGGAGCAGGAAACCAACGAAGCCGCCACTGGAAAGTTCGCCACGCAGCACGAGGTAGCTTCCGGCAATCATTACCACCAGTTGGATCAACCGCATGCTCATGTAGCTCAGCGACGTGCTGGCGGCCATGATGCGATAAGCATCGAGCTTGGTCTTGCGGTAGCTGGCGTTGTCACGCGCGAACAGATTGCGCTCGTGATCTTCATTGGCGAAAGCCTGCACCACCCGCATGCCGCCGACATTCTCCTCGATGCGAACGTTGAAATCGCCGACCCGCCCGTAAAGCGCCTGCCAGTTGCGCGTCATGCGCGCGCCATAGCGGCTTGTCACCCAGGCGACGAGCGGCACAATTGCCGCCGTAATCAGTGCAAGCTGCGGATTGACCAGGAACATCAGCGCGAAAGCGCCGAGGAAAGTCATGATCGCGATGAACAGGTCTTCCGGGCCATGATGCGCAACCTCGCCGATTTCCTCCAAGTCCTTGGTGACGCGGGCGATGAGGTGACCGGTCTTGTGGTTGTCATAGAAGCGGAACGAGAGCTTCTGCAGGTGATCGAAGCTCTTCCGGCGCATCTCGGTCTCGATATTGATACCGAGCATATGACCCCAGTAAACCACGACCGCCATCAGCCCGGTGTTCAACACATAGATGGCAAGCAGGCCGGCCGACGCAGCAAGTATCAACAGCCACTGCTGAGTCGGCAGCAGTTCGTCGACGAACAGCTTGACCGCCATCGGGAACCCGAGCTCCAGCATGCCAGACAGAACCGCACAGCAGAAATCCAGGATGAACAGACCCTTCCAGGGGCGGTAGTAGGAGAAAAATCTAAGCAGCATTGGAACGCTTTTTCTGTTCGAAGGTCTGGACTGGCAGGAGCATGGCAATAGAGGGCTGTCGCTACAGGCATTCTTGCGGGCGACCGCTCATGAGGCCGACCTTTGTCTGGAGGGATAGCTTACGATAAGTGGAGTGTAAATGTCATATTATGAGGGCTCCATGCCGACATCAACCACGCTGCGAAACACCGAATGCGGACAAATATATCCAGCAGCTATGCAAACATTTCGCGCACAAGGTGGAGGTCGCTTATGGCGAAGGGCATGGGCAGTGCCGGTTTTCCTGTGGCACGGCTACCATGAATGCCGGTCTCGAAGAGCTGGCCATAATGGTGGAAGCGGCCGACACCGGCGCATTAAACGAGACCAAGCAGGTCATCGAATCGCATCTCGTCCGGTTCGCCTTCCGCGAAAATCTCCAGCAGCTGGCCTGGCGCGATGAGGCGTCGTTTTCGACACGGAGCATGCTCATGAAATGGCCCAAGTCGGTCCTGGCGTTGCGGTGTTCGCAGATGGATCAGAATGGATGGGCTATTGCGACATGTAAGGCTCAGAATCAGAATAAGAGCTGCTCGAACTCACCCGGCAAGGTCGTTCGCACATGCTCAATGTTGACAGCAACAGTCATGTTATCTAGCAGCACCTCCTGACCATCCTCACCCAGCTCCTTCCAGGGCAAGGCAAATCGTTGTTGGTTGATGCCGGAGAAGGGGGCTTGTATGAGGAAACGTATTGGGCTGTTCGCTGCATTGGTTGCGGCAGCGGGACAGGATGCCGCTGCGCAGGAAGCGACGCGGCTGCAGCCTATCGTCGTAGAGGCGTCGGACAGTGCGCCCGCAACCGCGACGATCGGCGATCTGCCGCAGGAATATCCTGGGGGGCAGGTGGCCAAGGGCGGCCGCCTCGGGCTGCTCGGCAACCGCGACGTCATGGATACGCCGTTCAACATCACCACCTATACGGCAAAGACGATCGAAGATCAGGGCGCGCGCACAGCGGCCGACGTGATGCTTAACGATCCTTCCGTCAGGAACACCCATTCCTCCGGCGGCATCGTGGATTCCTTCTATATCCGCGGCTTTCCGATCAATGAAGGCAATTTGGGCGAGGTCGCCTTCGACGGTGTGTTCGGGGTCGCCCCGGCCTATCGTCTGTTCACCGACTATGCCGAGCGCATCGAAGTGCTCAAGGGACCCGCTGCGCTGCTTTACGGCATCGCGCCGAACAGCAGCGTCGGCGGCATCATCAATGTCGTGCCCAAGCGCGCCGGCGAGGTCGATCTGACGCGCGTTACGACCGACTATGCGTCAGACCTGCAGGGCGGCGCGCATGTCGATGTGAGCCGGCGCTTCGGCACGGAGCGCCAGTTCGGGGTTCGCTTCAACGGCAGCTATCACGGCGGTGACACGCCGATCGACGACCAGACGCGCGAGGTGTCGGTCGGATCCCTGGCGCTGGACTATCAAGGCGAGCGGCTCCGGGCGACGCTCGACGTCATCGGCCAGCGGGAAGATTTCGAGGCGCCGCAACGCCCCTTCTTCCCACTGTCCGGTTTCGCCATACCGGAAGCGCCTGATAGCCGCCTCAACGTGCAGCAGCCTTGGGAGTGGTCGAAGCTCGAAGATCTGTCGGCGCTGGGACGCGTCGAATATGATCTCACCGATCAGGTGACGCTCTTTGCCGCGGCCGGCGGGGGCAATTCACGCGTCGAGCGTCTCTTTGGAACGCCGATCCTTCTCAACACGGCTGGCGATGTCAGCATCACGCCACAAAACTTTGTCTTCGACGTCGACCGGATCACAGCGGAGGCGGGCCTGCGCGCCCGGTTCGACACGGGCGCTGTCGCCCATTTGTTTACACTCCAGGCGAACCATTTCCAGCAGTCCCTTGACCGCGGCTTCAATTCGGGGGCGACGCAGTTTACCAACATCTATGATCCGGTTCCCCGCCTCGCGGAGGACGTGCCGGCGCCGACGTCGGTGCCGACGGTATCCGAGAGCGAATTATACGGATTTGCGCTCGCGGACACCCTGTCCATGTTCGACGAGCGTGTGCAACTGATCCTGGGAGGGCGGTGGCAACATATCGAATCGGAAAATTTCCACGCGACCTCGGGCGCCGTCACCTCATCCTCCGATCAAGGTGCGTTCACGCCGCTGGTGGGGCTTGTCGTCAAGCCATGGGAGAACGTGTCGCTTTACGCCAACTATGTCGAAGGGCTGAGCATTGGTGATACAGCACCGGGGACGGCAATTAATGCGGGTGAAACGCTGGCGCCTTACAGGTCCAGACAGATCGAAGTCGGCACCAAGATCGATTTCGGCCGCATAGCAGTGACGGTCAGCGCCTTCCAGATCGAAAAGCCCTTCGGGCAGCTTGAAAGCCGCGGCAGCGATCTCGTCTTCGTGGAAGGCGGCGAGCAGCGCAATCGCGGCCTCGAGTTCAACGTGTTCGGCGAAGTGACGCCGGATCTGCGGCTGCTCGGTGGCGTGACACTGCTTCATGGAAAGCTGACGAAAAGGAACAGTGCGGCAACCCTCGGTAACACTCCGATCGGGGTGCCGTCGGTCCAGGTCAATCTGGGGGCCGAATGGGACACGCCCTTCCTGGAAGGATTGACACTGGCGGCCAACGTCATCCACACGGGCAAGCAAAATGTCGATACGGCAAACACCCAGGAGATTCCTTCCTGGACCCGGCTTGACTTGGGTGCCCGCTATCTCACCGAGATCAACGACAAGCCCGTCACGTTCCGGGCGTCGGTCGAGAATGTCTTCGACAGCGACTATTGGGCCGGTGTTGCGAGCTTCGGCACCCTTGCGCAAGGCGCGCCGATGACCGTGAAGCTGTCGATGACGACGGATTTCTAACGCACGCCGGCAGACGCCGGGCGCTCGTGCAGAGTGTCCGGCATCAAACCAGATTTCCGACAGCCGCCGGATGGGTATTGCAGCCTCGCGCGATGCGCTGGCTGTCAAACCGCGTCGTCGACGATCAGATGAAGTGCGCCCTGCGAGCAGGGTTCGACGCGCGCCTTGATGCGGAAGGTGGCGGCGAGGTTGTCCGGCGTGAGAACACGAAGTCGTGCAGCGTTCCATCGGAAAGGATGGGACCTTGTCTGCGAATTTCAGCGCCAGATTGAGATCATGCAGCGCGATCAGCACGAGCATGCCGCTCTCTTGGGCGAGGCCGCGGACCCGGCGCATGGCCTCAAGCTGGCGATGCATGTCATAAGCGCGCTCGTTGGCTCGTCGAGAAGCAGCACCTGCGGTTCGCGCACGAGACATTGGGCCAGGCCGACGAGCTGGCGCCGCTCAGCTCGGAAAGGATGTCATTGGCAAGCTCGCCGATGTCGAGTGCTGTGAGTGTCCGGTTCACTTCCACGAGATCGTCAGTCTGCAAGCGCCAACCACTGACCTGCTTGCGCGCCAGAAGAACGGATTCGAACACAGTCAGCACGGCGCTACCCGTCTGGTCCTGGGGCATATAGGCGATAGCACGATCGGATCGCGCACGCCCTCAAGCCGGCGTTTGCCCGGGCCCGGCAGGATGGCGGCAATGCGGCGGACAGGGTGGACTTGCCAGCGGCATTGGGGCCGATGACGGCCACCACCTCGCCGCCATGGCAGGGCGGGAGCGTAACATCGCGCAGCACCTGGCGCGATCCGAACCGGGCGCCGAGCCGGTCGGTGCTGAGTACTACCATATCTCTCTTCCGCTCTTCAGGATCAGATAGAGGAAGGCCGGCAGGCCGATCGCCGCGGTAACGATGCCAATCGGCAGGACGGCGCCGGGCACGGCAATCTTGGCCAGGACTGAGCTCAGCGACACGATCAGCGCCCCGGTCAGCGCACTTAGGGCGATGCCCAACAGCACGATCGTCTGGATCGACGCACCGCGTCTGATGCTGGCGAGATGAATGAGGAAGGCCGTCGCCGTGGCAACCGCAAAGGCATTGGCCGCGACGATATAGTCGCCCGCCACGGGAATGAGCGCGACACCGCAGGCGAGCGCCAGGGCGGCTCCGAAGCTCGCCCTGGCTGAAATACCGAGCGTGAAGGGGCTCGCCAGCGGGTTGTTCAATATGGTCTGCATCTGCGCGCCGCTAATCGCCAGCGCCATCCCGATCACGATCGCCATCAGGGCGGCGGGCATGCGGATCGACCAGACAATAACACGATCTGCGCATTTGCCTTGGCCGGCGCGACTAGCGTGCGCACCACGTCTCCGATGCCGTAGCTGGCCGGACCGGTCGCAATGTCGGCGACAAAAGCAGCGCAAAGCCCGGCCGCCAGCGCGAGGAGAACGATCTGTCGCCTGATGCTCAGCGCATTGTAGGCGCCACGCCCGACAGGGGCGCCGCTTCGCTGCGCATATTCGTCATGACCGGCTGTCGGGACAGGCTCACCGCAAAGCCCGGCTGATAGCCGATGGGCAGGAAGCGGCGATGATATTCGGCAAAAGTCGCATCGGGGTCGAGATCGGCAAACAGCTCGGGGTGGAACCACTTCGCCAATTGCTAGACGGCAACGAACTCGTAGGGGCTGTTATAGAACTGGTGCCAAGATGCCATGGAAGTTCCGCGTCTTCTGCGCGGCGATGCTTGTATAGGCGTCGCGTGTGGTGAACCATTCGAGCTTCTTGAATGCCACCTTGAGGTCGGCGCCGGGACCAAGCGGGATCCAGCGACCGCCGGGTACATAGGCTTCCCAGTCGGCGCTGGTCACGACCACATGCTCAGGATCGGTGACGATCACCTGTTCGGGGTTGAGTTGGCCGAATGTCGAGGGGAGGAAGTCGCTGCCGATATTTTGGCCGCCGGCAAGCTCGACATATTTGCCGAAATTCTCTCGACCGAAAGAGAGGCAGCATTCCTCCGAATAACCACCAATACGTTCGATAAACACCCTGGGAGGTTCCGGTTTGTTTTCGGCAATGACATCGGTGACCCGGGCCATCGCCTGGCGGAAGGCAATGATTTCTTCGGCACGTTGCTCTCGCCCCATGATCTTGCCGAGCAGGCGAATGGTCGGCTCGGTGTTTTCCAGCGGGCGGTGTCGGAAATCGACGTAGAGCACCGGAATGTCCAGTGCGGCAAGCTTCTCGACGTATTTTGCGTCCTCGTCGGCTCGCATGGCCTCGACATTGAGCAGAACGACATCGGGCTTCGGGGTGATGGCCGACTCGATATCGATCAAACTGTCTTCCTGGCCTTTGAAGACGGGCAGCTTCGCAAGTTCGGGGAAGACTTTGAGATATTGCGCATAAGTCGCCGGATCGGCGTCGATGAGATCGTCGCGCCAGGCGACGATATGAGCCAGCGGATCTTCGGGCGCCAGCGAGGCGACGAGATAGAGTTGCCTGCCTTCGCCCAAGAGCAGGCGCCTGGCGGGTACATTCACCGTGACCTCGCGTCCGGCAACATCGGTCACTGTGAGCGGCGTCTGCACCCGTGTGGCCGCCTCTTCTCCGGCAACTGCCGGTATCCAGGCGGTTGCAACCAGCACAAGGGCCATACCAATGGCATGCAGTAGCAACAGTCGATGCTTGATCATGATGGGCTTTCTACTTCGGTCGGTCGTCGCACTTTGAGCCATATGCCAAGTGCGATCAGGAATGATAAGCCGTAGAGACTTGAAACGAGCGGGAACGTGGCTGCCAACCCAAAATGTTGCGTGGCCAACACGCCGGCAATGATGCCGCCGACAGAGGCCCCTTGCTGACAGGCCTGCGCGATGCCCAGAACCGATCCCTGCCGGTCGTTCGGCACCGCCGCCGAGATGAGTGAGAGGAGGACCGGAGTCGTCCCCCCAAGGAGCGCGCCCCAGACAAAATAAAGCAGGGCGAAACTGACAACGGAACCGACGGTCCCTGCCAGATGTGTGACGACAAGGCATGCAGCCGAAATCAGCACGCTCCAGCCCAGCACATAGGATGGCGTTTGATCCTCGAAGAGCCGCGCCCACAAGGGTGCGGCCACGACAAAGCCGAATGCCAGCAGCCCGTAACTCAGGCCGGTAATCCAGTGCTGAGCGTCAAAAACCTGGGTCATGTAAAGGGGAAACGGGACCTGCAGCACCATGCGGCTCGCAAGTAGCATCCCCATCAGAAGAAGAAGCGTCGTGACCGGAGCATCCGTTGATATCTTCTGCACTGCGGTCACCGCTGCGGCCGGCTTGGCGGTAAAAGCCGTGACCCGCGGTACCGGCAGGCTCAGCCAGGCGACGGCGGCGCACAGGGCGCAAATCGCCCCGGCAGTCAGATTGATGGCGGCAAAAGGGAAAGAATCAAGAATGAGCCCACCCAGGAAAGCCCCGCCAAGCGAACCGACATTGGTGGCAACCTGAAGCCAGGCAAAGAGCCGAGCGCGATCCTTCCCGCCCGTGATCTGCACACCGTAGGCCTGCGCGGGAGCGATGTATCCGGCGCAGGCTCCCTGCAGAAAGCGCAGAACCAGGATCATCCAGACGTCCTGGGCAAAGGCAACAAGCAACTGCGTGACGGCCAGGCCAGCGAGCGCCCGCACCATCATCAGCCGATTGCCGTAGCGATCACCCATGCGTCCCCAGAAAGCGCTGGTCAGCGACATGCCGAGCATCGGGCAGACATAGACGCCGATGCCCGCCAGGCCGAAGACGCTGTCGGACGCGCTCAACGCCTTGATATGGATCGGCCAGAAGGGACCGCTCATTTCCATCGCGCCCATGGAAACGAATTGCAGACCGAAGAGGAGAATGAAGACAGGCCCGAAACCGCGAAGGGCCGCGGTGGTGATTATCATTCGGCTTCCGCCAGCGGATTGGGCAGCTCGTGTTCGACCCGATAGTCGCGGTACCGCTCCAGATGCATCCGCAACACCGAACGCGTCGGCCATGGTTTTTCGAGAAAGGCCGTGCGTTCCTGCCGCCACAATTCGTCGGAGAGCATGCGAGGTTTAAGCGCGTCAAAAGCCTTTCCGGTCTCTTCCCCCAGGATACGCCACAGGCGGTTGTCCGGCAGCTCATACTGCTCGCTCAGGCACAGCGCGATCTCATGCAGGTGGCAGATGAAGTCGGGGGCATAAACATCCTGCTGCCAGTTCGACACGCCTTGCAGGCTCTTGGGCGTCGAATGCAGCGGATGTCCGAAATACAGGGATTGCTCCGCGGCTATAAAGCCGACCAGTGGCGGCGCCCGATCGGCGGCGTCGAGGTAACGTTTTGTCGCCTGACAGCTCTGAAGAATCCGCTCAAGAAGCTCCACATCGGCCTGTCGGTACGTTGCCGATCCGGCTTCTCTGGCTCCCAGCACAAGCAGATGCACGGCCAGGATCGGCTCTATCTCGTGCCAATTTGGACCGGCATCCTGACGCATCCAGATCTGTCCAAAGAGGTGCATTCCGCAAAGCGATGGATTTGATTTCGATACGCAGGACTATATGCCGCGATGGCAGGGAAATCTCCACGCAATCGAAGTTCCGTTCTCCAATGCGGTGGAACACGGGGTTCCCGGAATTCAACTCACGCAGATAGCTGTTTGCAAAGGCTCGAAACGTTGCCTGGTCTGCTGCAATCTGACTCTTGTCGATCATTCGTTGCGGACGCCATGTCACACAGACGCCGCGTAGGCGCTCCGTGCTGAATTTCAAAGGTTTTGATGGCGCCGCGCCTGAAGGGCCAGCCTTGCTGCGGCCGCGGCTAAAACTACACTACGATTGTCATGTTATCCTAGTCAGGTGCGTGGATCAACCTCCGAAGGCGGTCATCTGGGCAACGCCAGCAATGGATGCTCTACGCCCGCCGCGGACAACTGATGAGAGACGGAGCAATGAAAGTTCTGATTGTGGGTGCCCGGGGTTGGCGGCTTGACGACAGCTTCAGCTCTGCATGAACTCGACATCGAGGCCGCGGTGATCGAACAGACCCGAAGTGCGCGAACTCGGTGTCGGTATCAATATACGCCGGGGAAGGTCGGCAATTGGCGCGAAGCTGCCGGTCGCGATGAGGTGTGAAATATATTTCTGCATGTGAATTTTATTGACACTCGAGCCAACTCCTGCGAATGATCGACTGCTGGGCCTCGGGAGGAGGTTCGGCCTCATCAACCACAAGCGGCGGCACGTAAGTGTCCGACCGCCCATTGACCAGGCTTCGGCCGAGGGAGGACTCTTGCGCAAATTTTTGAGCATGCTCGCCATTTCGGCAGCAGCCACCACTGTGTTGGGGGCAAGCCACGCCGCGGCCCAGGCCGCTAACCCGTTCAAATGCGAGCCGGGTGAAAAATACGTCATGAACGTCATGGTTTCCGGCGTCGAATATTGGTTCCCGGTCTATGAGATGTTCAAGCAGGCTGGACAGCAGTTCGGTTGCGAGACCGAATACACTGGAACGCCAGAATACGACGTGAACAAGCAGATAGCGACATTCGACCAGGCACTGGCTCAGAAGCCGGCTGGCATCCTGGTGCATCCGATGAACTCCGATCCATTCATCGAGCCAATCAATCGGGCGATAGACCAGGGAACGGCAGTGGTCACATTCGCTGCAGATTCGCCCAACTCCAAACGAGTGTCCTACATCACCTCCGACAACGTTGCCGAAGGCACCTATGCCGCCGATGCCGTCGCCAAGGCGATGGACGGCAAGGGCGAGTACGCGGTCCTCGAAAACCCTGGACAGGACAATCACGACAAGCGCATCGCCGCCTTCATCGCCCGCATGGAAGCCAAATGGCCGGACATGAAGCTCGTCGGCCGCGCGGCGTCGAACCAGGATGCGACGAAGGCCTACCAGGCCGTGCTCAGCCTTGCGCAGGCGCATCCTGAACTGGGCGCAGTGTTCATGCCGGAAGCCAACTCGGCAATCGGCGCGGCGCAGGCCGCGAAGGAGGGCGGCGGCAAGATCCGAGTTATGCTGGCCGACGTCAACGCCAAGATCCTCGATATGATCAAGGCCGGCGAAATCTTTGGCTCGGTCAATCCGAACCAGGGCATGCAGGGCTATATGGGCTTCATGCTGCTGTGGCTGGCCAAGCATCCTGAGCTGATCGATCCGATGAACGACGCCCGGCGCTCGGGATTCAACGGCATGGGCGTGCCTTTCGTAGACAACGGCTTTTCCATCGTCACTGCGGAAAATGCCGACGATTTCTATTGGGATGCCTACCTCACGCGGCGCGGCACCAAGGGCATCGAGGAATAAGAGCTCACCGGTATCTCTTCGGGGCTCTTCGAAGATGCTCGATCCGGAACGGGGCGCACTGGCGCCCCGTCGACCCAACCGTCAACATCAACGCTGCAGGGGGGACGGAGTGACTGCCGCCGCCATTCTTGAAATCCGCGACATATCGAAATCCTTCGGCGCCATCAAAGCGCTGACCGGGGTCGATTTCACGCTGCAGCGTGGCGAGATTCACGCGCTGTGCGGCGAGAATGGCGCGGGCAAGTCCACGCTGATGAATATCATCGCCGGCATTGTGCAACCCGACGATGGCGCCATTCGTCTCGAAGGCAAGGACGTGACCATCGCATCGCCATCCGCCGCGCAGCGGCTTGGCATCGGCCTCGTCCATCAGGAAATCGCGCTCTGCCAGGACGCTACGGTCGCCGAGAATATCCTCATGCCGGCCATCAACAATCGGCGCGCGCCCCTGATGAATTTTCGCCGGCTCTACACTGATGCGCAGAAGTTAATGGACCTGCTGGCGCCGATCCCGGTCGAGACGCCGGTCGCCGACCTTTCGATTTCCAACCAGCAACTTGTAGAAATCGCCAAGGCGCTGACGCTCGAATGCCGGGTGCTGATGCTCGACGAGCCGACGGCCGCGCTGACCGAAACCGAGGCGCAGCGCCTTTTCGCAATCGTCCGCGATCTCAAGGCGCGCGGAATTTCAATTGTCTACATCAGTCACCGCATGGCCGAGATCTTCAGCCTGTGCGACCGCGTCACGGTGTTTCGTGACGGCAGATATGTCGCGACCGATTCTATCGCTTCAGTCACTCCCAATGATGTCGTGCGCAAGATGGTCGGGCGCGAAATCACGCAGCTCTATCCGCAAAAGCTCTCGCCTGAACGGCGTACCGACCGCCCTGTGCTGTCGGTCGCCAATCTCTCCTATCGAGTGGGTTCCGACGGCGTCAGTTTCACGCTTCGTGCGGGCGAAATTCTTGGCATCGGCGGGTTGATCGGCGCCGGCCGCAGCGAGATGGTCCAGACCGTTTGCGGCTTGCGCCCGAAGGTGTCGGGATCGGTCGAACTCAATGGCGAGCCGGTCAGCATCAGGACCTATAGCGATGCCGTGCGCGCAGGCCTGGTCTACCTCTCAGAGGACCGCAAGGCGTCGGGCCTGTTCCTGGACCTGTCGGTTGCATCTAATATCTCCGCGCTGGACCTTCGGAAACTGACCACACCGCTTGGGCTGCTCGATCGCCGCGCCGAGGCAAAGCAAGCCACCGACCTGGTCGAGCGCCACGGTGTGCGCATGGGCGGCATCGAGGCACAGGTGTCGACGCTTAGCGGTGGCAATCAGCAGAAGGTCGCCATCGCCAGGCTTCTTTCGGTCGGCCCCAAAGTGGTCATTCTGGACGAGCCCACACGCGGGGTCGATGTCGGCGCCAAAGTGGAAATTCATCGCCTGCTTCGCGATCTCGCCGAGCGGGGCGTCGGCGTCATCGTGATTTCATCCGAGCTTCCGGAATTGATCGGGCTCAGCGACCGGGTGCTTGTCATACACGAAGGTGCCATCGTCGGCGAACTGGGGGCGGACGAATTGACCGAAGAGGCAATCATGCTGCTGGCTTCGGGTCTCGGGCAGCAACGATCAATTGCAAGGCAGGTTCAGAATGTCGCTTAGACAGACCGGAGGAACCCTCATGGACGCTGAAATCAAGGCGGGCGCCCCCGGGCTTGGCGGGCGCAACTGGCTGCGTCTTGGGTCAATGCGAGAGGCGGGGCTGATCGCAATCATGCTGGCGCTGTGCATCGCCATGACATTCGCTTCGCCGCATTTCCTGACTTGGGGAAATTTCCGGGCCATGCTGATGAGCTTCTCCATTGAAGGTATCGTCGTGGTCGGCATGACGATACTGCTAATTGTCGGCGGCATCGACCTGTCCGTCGGGTCGGTGGTCTGCTTTTCCATGGTCGTGTCAGGCGCTCTCTTCCTGATGGGTCTGGACCCGTGGACCGCGAGCCTCATCGGCATAGGCGCCAGCGCGCTGATCGGCGCGGCGATGGGCTTCTTCGTGACCGTCATCGGGCTCAATCACTTCATCACATCGCTGGCGGCGATGGTGATCGTGCGCGGTCTTTGCCTTGTCATCACCAAGGGAACCCCGCTGTCGCTGTTCAGCCTGCCGCCCGGGTTCAAGGCAATCGGCCAGGGCAGCTTCGGCAATGTGCCTTATGTCATCGCCATCTTTGTCGTCGTCGTGGCCATCTTCGACTTCCTGCTTCGGCGTGCCACGGCCTTCCGTAAGGTCTTCTATACCGGCAGCAACGAGAAGGCGGCCCAATTTTCGGGCATCAAGACCAAGCAGGTCAAATTCTGGGTGACGGTCCTCTGCTCCACTCTCGCGGGTTTTGCCGGCGTCATCTACATGTCGCGCTTTGGCGCTGCGACCCCGACCTTCGGCGCTGGCATGGAGCTCAACATCATCGCCGCGGCCGTCATTGGCGGAGCATCGCTCAATGGCGGCTCGGGCACCATCTTCGGCGCGATACTGGGCATGGCCCTGCTCTCGGTCGTTACAAGTTCGCTGATCCTGCTCGACGTCTCCGTCTATTGGCAGGACATGATCAAGGGATGCATCCTGCTCGCGGCAGTATCGATCGACCACTTCCTGCATCGCAGGAAATCCTGAGCAGCAGCGCGAGAGTTGAGCATCCAATCATGTCACCAACCAATTCGCGGGACGACATCACGATCGTCCGCCAGATGTATCAGGCGCTTGTGCTTCATTACATAGAAGCCAAGACGCAAGCTGAAATCGCCAAGGAGCTCGGCATCTCGCATGCGACCGTCAACCGGCTGATCAAGCGCGGTCATCAACTCGGGCTTGTCGAGATCAAGATCAAGTCGCCGGTCGAGCAACTGGTCGACATCGAGGCGCGACTGGTCGCGATAGGTGGACTCCAAAGGGCCGTCGTCGTCCCTTCCGTTTCGGACAATCCGCAGACTGCGCTCCAGCGCGTCGGCGAGGCCGCGGCCAGGCTGGTGCTCGAGACGATCAAGGACGGCGACACGATTTCCATTACCGGGGGCAAAGGGGTGAGTGCCGTCGTCGCTGGCCTCAAGCCGAGCCGCAGCTACGACGTCGAGGTTGTTCCAGCGACCGGCCTGGTCCAGGGCAAGCATTACACCGACGTCAATCACGTCGCGTCTCTGATGGCCGACAGACTCGGCGGCCGCGCTTATCAGATTCACGCGCCGCTGTTTGCCGACAGCCCGGCCCAACGTGACATGCTGATGGG
>NZ_RZSU01000094.1:0-23983 GCF_003997585.1 Mesorhizobium sp. M5C.F.Cr.IN.023.01.1.1
CGGTCTCCGGCGTCGGTTCGGTCATCAAAAAATCCTAAAGCTCAAAAAGATCTTAAAGCGATGCGTCGGTCAGCGACTTCTCCAGCCCCGACAAATGGATGCCGCACTCGGTCTTGGCGTGCCCTGCCCAGCGGCCGCTGCGCGCGTCCTCGCCCGGTTGCACCGGTTGCGTGCATGGGAAACAGCCTATCGACAGATAGCCATAGGCAACCAACGGATTTTCACGCAGCGCATGCGCGCGCATATAGTTGGCCTGGTCAGTGGTCGTCCAATGTGCCAGCGGATTGATGCGGATCCGCGAACCGACCGCTTCGAACACCGGAAGCGCTGCCCGCGTCGTCGCCTGAAAACGCTTGCGGCCGGTGAACCAGGCGCGGAACGGTTCGACACCGCGCGCCAGCGGCTCGACCTTACGAACGCCGCAGCAGGCGTCGGTGTCGGTCTCGTTCAGATTGCCGGTCGGATCGATCCGTTCGAGCGCCGCTTCGTCGGGCGTGATCACCCGGATGTCGGTCAGCCCGAAATCGGCAACGAGCGCGTCACGATAGCCGAGCGTCTCCTCGAAGTGCTTTCCGGTGTCGAGGAAGATCACCGGCAGCGTCCGGTCGATCTTGGCGATCATGTGCAGTAGCACCGCCGAATCCGCGCCAAAGGACGAAACCGCGGCGATTTCGCCGTGAAAGAACTCCCGGGCCGACCGCTCGACGATCTCAAGCGGCTTCAGATGACCATAGAGCGCATCCAGCCCCGCCGCTTCGGCGGCGATGCCGGCCTCGACGTCGACGATACGATCAAGCGGCCTTGGCTTCGCCAGCATAGAGCGCCTCCTTGAACGGCGCGGGACCGACACGGCGGTAGGCGTCGATGAATTTTTCATTTCTGTCGAGCCGGAGGCCGAGATAGGTCTCGACGATCTGCTCGATAGCGTCGGTGATCTCTTCCGAGCTGAAGCCGCGGCCGATGATCTCACCGATCGAGGTGTTCTCGTCGGCCGAGCCGCCGAGTGTGACCTGATAGAGTTCGGCGCCCTTCTTCTCGACCCCGAGGATGCCGATATGGCCGACATGGTGATGGCCACAGGCGTTAATGCAGCCGGAAATCTTCAGCTTCAATTCGCCGATCTCGCGCTGCCGCTCAAGCGAAGCGAAACGAAGCGAGATTTCCTGTGCCACCGGAATGGAACGCGCCGTGGCCAGTGCGCAATAATCGAGGCCGGGGCAGGAGATGATGTCTGATATCAGGTTGGAATTGGCCGTCGCCAGTCCGATGTCGACCAGAGCGTCATAGACCGCCTTGAGGTCTGCGCGCGCGACATGCGGCAGGATCAGGTTCTGCTCATGGCTGACGCGCAGCTCGTCGAAAGCGTATTTTTCGGCAAGGTCGGCGACCGCTTCCAACTGGCTGTCGGAGGCATCGCCTGGCGCTTCGCCAATGCCCTTGAGCGAGATGGTCACGGCGGCATAATCGGGATGACGGTGGGTGACCACGTTCTGATCGAGCCATTCCGAAAAGCTCTTGGAATCGAGGCGAGCAAGCTTGACCGCCTCGTCGCCTTCCGGCCGGTCAGTCAAAGCCGGTGGCGCGAAATAGGTATCGATGGCGCGGATATCGGCTTCCGGTAGCTTTAGATCCGCATCCTTCAGCTCCTGCCATTCGGCCTCGACCTGACGGGTGATCTCATCGACGCCGGTCTCGTGGACGAGGATCTTGATGCGTGCCTTGTATTTGTTGTCGCGGCGGCCGTAGAGGTTGTAAACGCGCAGGATCGCCGTGCAGTAGGACAGAAGGTCCGCCTCGGGCAGGAAGTCGCGGATCTTCTTGGCGATCATCGGTGTACGGCCCTGGCCGCCGCCGACATAGACGGCAAAACCGAGTTCGCCGGCAGCGTTCTTCTTCAAATGCAGGCCGATGTCATGCGTCTGGATGGCGGCGCGATCGCGCTCGGCGCCGGTCACCGCGATCTTGAATTTTCTCGGCAGGAACGAGAACTCCGGATGCACCGACGACCATTGGCGCAGGATTTCCGCATAGGGGCGCGGATCGGCGACCTCGTCGGCGGCGGCACCGGCAAAGTGGTCGGCGGTGACGTTGCGGATGCAATTGCCGCTGGTCTGGATAGCGTGCATTTCCACACTCGCCAGATCGGCCAGGATCGCCGGAATATCCGACAGCGCCGGCCAGTTGAACTGGATGTTCTGGCGCGTCGTGAAATGGCCGTAGCCCTTGTCGTATTTGCGGGCGATGTGGCCGAGCATGCGCAGCTGCTTGCTGTTCAGCGTGCCGTAAGGCACCGCAATGCGCAGCATGTAAGCGTGCAATTGCAGGTAGACGCCGTTCATCAGCCTCAGCGGCCGGAACTGATCCTCGGTGATCTCGCCAGCAAGCCGCCGTGCGACCTGATCGCTGAACTCGGCGACGCGGGCCTTAACGAAATCGTGATCGAACTCATCGTAACGGTACATGTCTGGTCTTTCCGGGCGCGTCCGCCCGTTTCATCAATGTGGTCGTTTACGCCGCCCGGGCGGCTTCCGGGCGGGCCTGCTTGCCCAGGTCGTTGCGGTTGGTCGGGCCGGCGGCGCGGATCTTTTCGCGCAGCCGGACCGGCTCGACCACACCATTGGCGACGGTCACGTCGATCAGATTAACATCGACCACTTCGTTGTTGGCATAGGCCGTGGCGCCGATCGCCTCCAGCCGGTCTTCAGCCGCCTTATCATGGGCGACATCGGCATTGTCGATGATCTCGGCCCAGCCGCCGTTGGCATACCAGACGGCTTCGCCGTCGGTCAGGCGGTTTGCGGTCAGAACTTTCATCGTTCAGCTCCTTCGGCGGCTGTTTGGGCCGTGCCTTCATGCCTGTGTGCCGCGAGCGGCTCGGAACGTTCAAAGTTGGCGCCGGCGACTGCATCGCCGATGATCGTCATGACCGGGCCGGTAAGATCGGCGCGGACCTCCAGCGACGGCAGGTCGGCGAGCGTGCCGTGGAAACGGCGGCGGTTGGCAAGGCTGGCATTCTCGACCACGGCGACCGCCGTATCCGGCGACAGGCCCGCCTCGATCAGCCGGCCGGCAACCTCGGCCGCGACTGAGCGGCCCATATAGACGGCGACCGTGGCGCCGGAGATGGCGAGCTTGGCCCAGTCAGGGAGCGAATTTCCCTTGAGGTCATGGCCGGTGGTGAACACCATAGATGACGACACGCCGCGCAGCGTCAGCGGCAACTCGAAATCGGCGGCGGCGGCGAAGGCCGCGGTGACGCCCGGAACCACCTCACAGGCGATGCCGGCATCGCGCAGCGCCGCCATTTCCTCGCCCGCCCGGCCGAACACCAGCGGATCGCCGGATTTCAGCCGCACGACGCGCTTGCCGTCGCGGCCGAGTTCAATCAGCAGCGCGTTGATTTCGGTTTGGCTCTTGGTATGGCATCCCTTGCGTTTGCCCACCGGCAGACGCTCGGCGTCGCGCCGGCCCATGGCGACGATCGCCTCCGGCACGAGTGCATCATGGACGATGACATCGGCTTCCATCAGCAGGCGGTGGGCGCGCAACGTCAGCAGGTCTTCGGCGCCGGGACCCGCGCCAACCAAGGCAACATGGCCCAGAGCGGTGTGGCCCGATGCCGGCGCGTTCGAAAGCAACAGGTCAACGGCGGCATCATGCGCCTGCGAAAGCTGGCCGGCCGCCATGGCGCGGGCCGGCGCGCCGCCGAAAAAGTCGCTCCAGAAGCGCCGACGGGCATTGCCTTTCGGCAGCAATCTCTCAGCGGTGCCGCGTAACGAGGCGGCAAGCGAAGCAAGCGGCCCGAGCGACGGCGACAGCATACGGTCGATGCGGCTGCGCAGCATCTGGGCAAGCACCGGGCCGGCCCCTTCCGTGCCGATGGCAATGGCGACCGGCGCGCGGTTGACCAGCGCTGGGGAGAAGAAATCGCACAGCTCCGGCCGGTCGACGGCATTGACCGGAATGCCCAGCCGGCGCGCATCTTCGGCAACCCGGCGGTCGAGCGCCTCATTGCCGCTGGCGGCAAACGCCATCACCGCGCCTTCGAGATGCGCGACATCGTAGGCGGCAGCAATGTGGATGGCGCCATTCGCGGCGATGAAGGCCAGCAACTCAGCCTCGGCGGCATCGGCTATGATGCGCAGCACGGCGCTCGACTGGCCGATCAGCCGCGCCTTGGCCAGAGCCTCCTCGCCACCGCCGACGATGGCCACGGCTTCGCCCTCGACCCGCATGAATACGGGATAGGCGTTGAGCTTGGCGGTGGCCTGCGGCATGGCGAGCGGAATCCTGAATACGCTGGCAGTTCTACGCGCGAGCGCGAAAAAGCAGAAGGAACGCACTCGCGCATCGCTTCGTGCGAAGCAATCGCTTTTCCGCAAGCACCAAAGGCAGGAGAAAAAAATTCCACACCCACGAGTGGAGCGGATCCAAGCCGCTGTTGCGAGCCTTGATCTGTAGCGGTTCTAGCGTCAAGCGAGGTGTATCACAAAACACTTTTTTCTAAATTCTACTAATCAAGTAGATTAAAGCCGCGATGCGCCGAACACCGTTGTCCTCATTGGTTGCGGCTCGCTCGCATTCTTGTCGTCACCGGAACATTCCTGCCTCGGCGCGCGTTTGCCCTGCTAATCCGAGCCTGGCTGTTCGGCTGTGGCGATGGCTCCAGAGGCGGGCCGAGAAAACCATGAAAAACAAGAAAAAAGAGCGCTCCGTGAACAACCTCAAGCTGAAACGCGGACTGTGGATCGTGGTGGCCGACGGCGAGAAGGCGCTGTTCCTCGAGAACCGCGGTGACACCCAGTATCCCGACCTTCAGGTCGTGCAGGAGATGGAACAGACAAATCCGGCGACGCGAGAGCAAGGTTCGGACCGCCCCGGCCGCTACGGCGACGGCCCTTCCGTCCACCGCAGCGCAGTCGAGGACACTGACTGGCATCGCCTTGGCAAGGAGCGTTTCGCCGACGAGATTGCCGAGCGGCTGTACAAGCTCGCGCATCGCGGTGCCTTCAAGGAGCTGGTGCTGATCGCACCGCCGCCGGTGCTGGGCGAGATGCGCAGGAAGCTGCACAAGGAGGTTGTCGAGAAAATAACAGTAGAAATTCCAAAGACGCTGACCAACCACACCATCGTCGACATCGAAAACCTGCTGCAGGCTGCCTGATCGCGGGCATCAGGCAGCGCAAGCCGTTTCTTTTTTGCAGCAACCCCTTCTTTTTGCAGCAACCATTGCCAGCCCGAGGCGGCTGGCCTTCTGCCATCCTTGTCGTAGAGTTCATGGCATTTGCAGGTTGCCTCGCGGCCATCCGAGCCGCCATATTGCAAAGGCGGCTGCTTTTTTGGTTGCGCATATCCGACATCGTTGAAAGGCGCTCCATAGACCATGCCGCATGACACGCCTCTTATCGCCACCATCGTCGTCGGTTTGGGGCTGGATTTCGTCTTCGGCGCAATTGCCAATCGCTTCCGCATCCCGCCGCTGGTCGGTTACCTCATTGCCGGCGTGCTGGTCGGGCCGAACACGCCGGGCTTCGCTATCGTCGTCGCCTTCCGCTATCCGATCGCGACCGCGTTGATGATTTCGGCAAGCCTTGCCCAGATCGGCGAATTCTCATTCATTCTGGCCGAGCTCGGCGTCGGGCTGAAGCTGCTGCCCGAACAAGGACGCGACCTCATCCTCGCTGGTGCTATCCTGTCGATCGTCCTCAACCCGCTGATGCTTTTTGCCGTTGACTGGATGAAGCCGTGGCTGGAAGGGCGCGCCGGCAAGGCGGCGCCGCCCGACGAGGCAAAGCCGATCGGCCCCGCGACGGAGCCAGGCCAGCCGGCTTCGGTTGCGGCACCCGTGAAAGAGGACTGCCGCCCAGGACAGCGCTTACCGGTCATTCCATCCTGGTCGGCTATGGCCGCGTCGGCAGTCTCGTCGGCGCGTCGATGAAGGAGGCCGCCCTGCCCTTCCTCGTCATCAAGGATGCCGACAAGACGCTGGCGAAGCTCAGGGGCGACGGCATCGAAACCACGGCCGAAGAGCCGAAGGCACCGATTATTTAGCCCTCGGTCGCCGGCGTTCGCTTACACGTGCTGGCCGCCATTGATGTGGATTTCCGAGCCCGTCACATAGGACGCCTGCTGCGAGCACAGAAAGAAGATGATGTCGGCGACTTCCGCCGTGGTCCCCAGCCGCCGCAGCGGGATCGTCTCGACGATCTTTTCCGTGCCCGGCGACAGGATCGCCGTATCGATCTCGCCGGGTGCGATGGCGTTGACGCGGATGCCGTGCGGGCCAAAATCGTGCGCCATTTCCCGCGTCAGCGAGCCGAGCGCGGCTTTCGACGTCGCATAGGCGGTGCCGGCGAAGGGATGCACGCGGGTGCCTGCGATCGAGGTGACATTGACGATCGAGCCTTTGGCCGACGCCAATTCCCTGAATAATCCCCGCGCCAGCATGATCGGCGCGAAGAAATTGACCTGGAACACGTCGCGCCAGACATGCATCGGCGTGTCGATCGAATTCATGCGGCTGTTGCCGTCCTTGAGCTTCGGCGAGATGCCGGCGTTGTTGACCAGCGCATGAAGCTGGCCGCCATGCGCTTCCAGCCGATGGCGGATTTCCGAGATCGCGATGCCGACATCCTCCTGGTCGGCGAGATCGACCTTGATATGGTCTTCCGGACCAGCCGGCCACGGGCAGTCCTCGGCAAAGGCCTGGCGCGAGCAGGTGATGACGCGCCAGCCTTCGCGCGAAAAGCGCTTGACCGTGGCATGGCCGATGCCGCGGCTGGCGCCGGTCAGCACAATTGTCTTTCTGGTGTCGGTTTCGGCCATTCGCGATCTCTTTAGGGCGACGTGCGTCCCTTTGGTCGCACAAAGTACGCTCTAGCACTTTTAACCCGGAGATGTAGCGGAACACAGCAGCGATGACGAGGGGGTCAGCCGCCGGTGAGGATGTCGAGGATCGAGGTCTGCCGCTTCTTGACCGGGCCGCCAACATCGCCGGGCGGCACCGGGCGCTTGATCGATGCGGTGGTGCCGCCACCGCCCGGCATGCCGAAGCCTGCGGCATCGACCGTTTCGGCGGGACGCACGGCGCGAGGCGGCGACGCTTTTTGGGCGGACGGCGCGGATTGGCCAACCGAAGCGGACGGCACCGGGGCCGGTTGCGCCGCGTTGGACGGTATTTCGTCCTGCACGATCGTATCCGCGGGCGTCGACCTCCATGTTCCAGGCAGCGGCCGCACCGGCACACCTTCATGAGCGGCGACCATGAATTCATGCCAGGCCTGCGCCGGCAGCGCGCCGCCGGTGACCTTCTTCATCGGACCGCCATCGTCATTGCCGAACCAGACTCCGGTGGTGAGATTGGCGGTATAGCCGATGAACCAGGCGTCGCGCGAATTCTGGCTGGTGCCGGTCTTGCCGGCGGCCGGCCAGGCAAAGGCCGCCTTCCTGGCAGTGCCGATTTCGACAGTGCCGGTCATCATAGAATTCATCATCCCGACGATCTCGGGCTTGATGACGCGCGGGGCGCCGCCGCCATTGTTGTCGTAGAGCACCTTGCCGCCGGCCGTCGTCACGCGGCGGATGAAATGGACGGCCGGCCGGTAGCCGCCATTGGCGAAGGGGACATAGGCCGAGGTCAGTTCCAGCGGCGTCACTTCAGAGGTGCCGAGCGCGATCGAGGTGTTGGCGGTGAGGTCGGACTGGATGCCCATGCGATGCGCCGCCTCGACCACCGCGTCAGGCCCGACTTCCATGGTTAGCTG
The DNA here is from genome assembly GCF_003997585.1 of Mesorhizobium sp. M5C.F.Cr.IN.023.01.1.1. NCBI lineage: Bacteria > Pseudomonadati > Pseudomonadota > Alphaproteobacteria > Hyphomicrobiales > Phyllobacteriaceae > Mesorhizobium > Mesorhizobium sp. M5C.F.Cr.IN.023.01.1.1. The sequence goes on from NZ_RZSU01000094.1 coordinate 7,764, forward strand.
GGCAGCCACCGAGTTCAGCGACTTCGCCAGCGCCGTCGCCAGCGTCACCTTGCCGAAATACTTGCCGCCGTAATTGGTTGGCGTCCATTTGCCTATTCTGATCGGCGCGTCATTGCGCACGCTGTCTGGTGTGCGGCCGGCTTCCAGCGCCGCCATGTAAACGAACGGCTTGAACGCCGAGCCCGGCTGGCGGCGCGCCTCCGAGGCGCGGTCGAATTGGCTGGTCGAATAATCATAGCCGCCGACCATGGCACGCACCGCCCCGGAATTGTCGATCGACACCAGCACACCCTGACTGGCATTGAGCTTCTTGCCGCTCCCGTCGATCAGCCGGCGGATCGATTGTTCGGCGAGCTTCTGCAGCGTGAGGTCGACGGTGGTGTCGACGATGATGTCGCCGCGCACATCACCGATCAGGTCGGGCAGTTCTTCCACGATGGCGTCGGCGACATAGTTTTCCGAGCCCGTCCAGTAGGATGCCACCCGCGACGCCGGCGCGCTCATCGCCGTGGTCAGTTCCTTGGCGCTGATCTTGCCTTCGTCGCGCATGGCGGCGAGAACGAGCTGCGCGCGCTGCTCGGCCGCCTTCGGGTCACGCGCCGGAGACAGTCGCGACGGCGCCTTCAACAGGCCAGCGAGGAGTGCGGCCTCGGGCAGCGTGACATCGCGTGCGCCCTTGCCGAAATAGCGGCGCGAAGCCGCTTCGACACCATAGGCGCCGGAGCCGAAATAGACCCGGTTGAGGTACATTTCGAGGATCTGGTCCTTGGTGTGCTTGTGCTCGAGCCACAGCGCCAGAAGCACTTCCTGCACCTTGCGTTCCAGCGTGCGATCGGGTGTCAGGAACAGGTTTTTCGCCAATTGCTGGGTCAGTGTCGAGCCGCCCTGCGAAAAACGCCCGCCGAGAACGTTGGCCACCATGGCTCTGGACAGACCGATCGGATCGATGCCCAAATGCGAATAGAAGCGGCGATCTTCGATGGCGATGACGGCCTCGGGAATATAGGTCGACATTTCATGCAGGCCGACGGCTTCGCCGCCGCTCATGCCGCGATTGGCGAGCAGTTTTCCGTCGACCGAGACGATCCTGATGTTGGGTGCGCGGTCGGGAATGGCCCAGGTGGTGGCCGCCGGCATTTTCGCACCGTAATAGACGACGATGCCGGCGCTGGCGATGCCGCCCCAGATGGCCAATACGAAGCACCAGTAGGCCAACCGGCCGAGCACGCCGAACAGGCCGCGCCGGCTTCTGCCGCGTCCGCGACGCGACGGTTTTGTCCTGGCCGATTGGCGCTTTGCAGAGGTCTTGCGGTTGCTCGGCACGACGCGATCCTCCTCGCTCACAGAAAAACCGGCCGAGGATTTCGCCCGTGGCGGTCCCTCGAAGCTGGGTTCGATGCGGCTGTCTCTGCGGTTCGCCATGCGCTGTGCTGTCTGTCCCGATGCCTATCGCATCGGCCGAAAATCGCGATTTTCGGAAACACGATGCGAAGCTTCAAAATCTTAGAGCGTACTCTGTGCGTCCGAACGGACGCACGTCGCTCCATGGCGTTCGGGTGAAGAGTAGATGCGGCGATTTAAGGGCGGGTTAAATGGTTCAAAGTTAATTCAATGCGTTACGGGACGTCACCGCTGCGTTCCTTGCTTCTGGCGGCTTGCGACAATGGCGTCCCTCGCGAGACGGCGGAGCCTTCTCGCATTTCAGCATCAACCGCTCAGCCGCCGTCGTCGCGGACCGCCCATAGCAAGGTGGCCGAAATTTATGCTGGTGATCGCGATCGGTAAGTCATTAGAGCGCGATCGGTAAAGTGCGTTCGATCGCGCTCTAAACCGTTGAATCTGCACATGACCTTGCCACCAAAGTCATTCAACCTTGGTGGATCATGCGTTAGCCAATCGCAGCACGAACGGAAAGCGCTGCCCAGGATGATTGCATCGTCTCGCCCACATGGCAGTAGCAGACAATTTCGTGGAGCTCATCGTCGGTCAATTCGAAGAAACGTTTTGCTTCGCCATAAGTATCGTCTTTCAGCCCCTCATCGCGCAGGATCTGATCCTCGAAGGCAACCGATATTGGCGAGCCTTCGCCACGCATAATCTCGCGCTCGGGTGACGAACGATATTCGGTCCCGATAAGTGCGGTAAGGAGTCGGCTGGGCTGCCGATCAAGAAGTTTTGACCAACGTTCGAGACGCTGGGTTCGGTCCATTCTAGGAGGTGTTGGGTCTCTGTGTACCTTTGCCACCGTATGCAGTTGGTCCAGTGTTTGGTGCCTCATGGCAACCTCCTAATAGTAGGTGGGTTGGCCCCAAACTCCCTGTACCAAGATCATACCGCGGATGTGTCGATACGTCACTCTCATTCCGTAGCCAGCTTGGCTTCTCTCCGGGTGCATCGAAGGATGGACCGGCCTGCCTTGGCGCTCAATTTTAGACCCGATGGGGCAGGTCATCGGCACCTTTGCCGCGCCAACCCAAAGCCGCTCAGTTCTGCTGGATCGAAATGCCTTTGTCGTCGATCTTGAGTTCCACGCCCTTCGGCCTGGTTTGCTCGCGATAGACATAGGCGCCGAGCGCGATGACCACGACGACGAGCGCGCCGATGATGAGATAGGGCATGTTCTGCTTCATGGCGCGCTCTTGATGTGCTTCGAGGATCAGGCCTGCTTCACCAGTTTGATCAGCACGAGCAGGATCACCGCGCCGATCGTGGCGTGGATGATGGAGGCAAATATACCGCCGCCTATGGCGAACCCCATCCTTGGGAAGAGCCAGCCGGCTATTAAGGCACCAACGATGCCGACGACGATATTGCCGACCAGGCCGAGGCCGAATCCCTTGACGATCAGGCCGGCGAGCCAGCCGGCGATGGCACCGATGATGATGAAGACAAGCAGGCTCTCAGTACCCATTGCAGATCCCTCCCGAGCGAATGGTCGCGGAGCAGAGAGCTCCGAATCGACCTCCGATTGCAACATGTCCAACCTATTGGAAAGGAGCCGGCGCCGCCAGCGGCGTCATTCGTCGTCGCCATCCCCGGATGCAGGCCGCCAGCTGATCGGTTCGACCTTCCTTTGCGTATGACCGTCCGTATAGGCCCACCAGCCGGTGTCGTTCTCGTCCCAGTCGCCGCCGGCCGCTTTCAGCCGGTCGAGCGACCGGTACTGCGCGATCGATTCGTTCATCACACCGTCGCTGTCCTTCCAGTAGACGGTGACCTTGGAGCCATCCTTGGGTGCTGTTTCGATTGGTTTTCTGGCAACCATTTCATCCCTCCACGGACCGACAGAACGTCGCGGCGAACACCAGGTTCCGCCTTAGCTATGGGCGAAGATGTCTGCCTCATCCCAGCCCATCAGGTCGAGTTTCGCACGCGTCGGCAGGAAGCGGAAGCAGGCTTCGGCCTCCCTGGTCCGGTTGTCGCGCGCAAGCCGCGCTGTCAGCACATCGCGCAGCTGGTGCAGATAGAGCACGTCGGAGGCGGCGTATTCGAGTTGTTCGGGCGATAACGTCTCCGCCGCCCAGTCCGATGACTGCTGCGCTTTCGACAGGCTGACGCCGAGAAGCTCAAAGCAGATGTCCTTCAGCCCGTGCCGGTCGGTATAGGTGCGGGTAAGCCGCGAGGCGATCTTGGTGCAGAACACCGGCTCCGGCATGACGCCGAAGGCGTGGTAGAGCACGGCGAGATCGAAACGGCCGAAATGGAACAGCTTGGTTATGCTGCGGTTCTTGAGCAGGCTGACGAGGTTTGGCGCCTTCTTCTGGCCGGGCGCGATCTGGATGACGTCGGCGGAACCGTCGCCCGGCGAGATCTGCACCACGCAAAGCCGGTCGCGATGCGGATTGAGCCCCAGCGTCTCCGTGTCGATGGCGACCGCCCCGACGTCGTAGTGCAAGAGCCCCGGCAGGTCGTTCTTGTGGAAGCGGATATCGCTCATCGTATTCTCCGGTCGCGGCTGGACGCACGTCGCTCTAGCCCGTCCTTGCCGCGATCCGATGAAAAATCAACAGAAAGTTGAATTCTCACCCCCTCAGCGTGTCAGCGCATCGAGAATGCGCGCCCAGGAGCGCTGGCCCTTGTGGAATGAACTCATCTCGTACTTCTCGTTCGGCGAATGGATGCGGTCATCGTCGAGCCCGAAACCGACCAGCAACGATTCGATACCGAGATAGGTCTGGAAATCGCCGACCACCGGGATCGAGCCGCCGCTTCCCGTCGTCACCGCCGGTTTCGGCCATTCGTCGGACAGCGCGTCCTTGGCCTTGGCGAGAAACGGCGAGTCGTAGGAAAGCTGGATCGCCGGCGAGCCGCCATGCGGGTGGAAATCGACTGAGCAGTCGGCAGGGATGCGCTCCCTGACGAAGGCCTGGAAAGCGGCGCGAATCTTCTGGGGATTCTGCTTGTGGACGAGGCGGAAGGACACTTTTGCCGAGGCTTCCGCCGCGATCACCGTCTTGAACCCCTTGCCGGTATAGCCGCCGATAATGCCGTTGAACTCGGCCGTCGGCCGCGCCCAGGTGAGTTCGAGCACCGAGCGCCCCTGTTCGCCGGACGGAATCGACAGGCCGACAGGCCCAAGGAATGTCTCGGCGGTTTCGCCGAGCGCCTCCCATGACTTCAGGACCTGCGAAGGCGTCTCCTCGACGCCGTCATAGAACCCCGGAATGGTGACATGGCCGTCCTCGTCGTGGATGTCGGCCAATATCCTGGCCAGGATGCGGATTGGATTGGCAGCAGCACCGCCATAGAGACCGGAATGCAGGTCGCGGTCGGCGGCCTTCACCGTGATCTCCTCGCCGACCAGCCCGCGCAGCGCGACGCAGATGGACGGCGTATCGCGGTCCCACATGCCAGTGTCGCAGACAAGCGCAAAGTCGGCCTTGAGTTCGGCCGCATTTGCCTCGAGGAACGGCTTCAGCGATGGCGAGCCGGACTCCTCCTCGCCTTCGAACAGGATCGTGATGCGGCACGGCAGCCCGCCATGCACCTGCTTCCAGGCGCGGCAAGCCTCAACGAAGGTCATCAGCTGCCCCTTGTCGTCGGCCGAACCACGTCCCGTGATCACCTGGTGGCCGGGCGCGATCTCCTTCACCGAAGGCGCGAACGGGTCGGTTTCCCAGAGCTCGATCGGATCGACCGGCTGCACGTCGTAATGACCATAGAACAGGACATGCGGTGCGTCCGCCGGCCCGACATGGTGCGCCACCACCATCGGATGACCTGGCGTGTCACGCACGCTGACGTCGAAGCCGATCAGCTTGAGCTCCGCCACCAGCCATTCCGCCGCCTTGCGGCAATCGGCGGCATAGCTCGGATCGGTTGAGATCGACTTGATCCTGAGCAGGCCAAACAGGCGTTCCAGGCTCTCGTCGAGGTTTTTGTCGAGACGATCGAGGACGGGAGAAATTCTGGACATTTTTATCAAGCCTTTCGATTCTGAGGGGCAACCCTAAAGCTGCACGGCAGAAACGAAAAGCCGGCGGTCGTTGGACCACGGGCGTCGAAAGGCAAAAAAATGCCGCCGTGGTGGAGGGGAACCACGGCGGCCTTTACTCGAAACGATGCGGCAGCCCGGAGAGGGGGGATTAGGCTGCCGCAAGTGTCCGGGATAGGCGGGGGACGGGCCTTGCTCCGGACCTCGGCGAAAAATGCCGATGGCGCTTATCTGTGTCTCCGAACGTGGCGATTCAAGGGCACGAAGATTACACTTTCGTAACATACCCGTGATCGGATCGGCTGTCAGGTATGTTGCCGGAACCGGCGGTTGAGGCCGCCTTTGGCATGGACCACGACGCTGCGCCGCGCTATCCCTTCGTCCCATGAAAAAAGGCGATCATCTCTTCCTTGTCGACGGTTCCGGCTACATCTTCCGTGCCTATCACGCACTACCGCCGCTGACCCGCAAATCCGACGGGCTGCCGACCAGTGCCGTGCTCGGCTTCTGCAACATGGTGTGGAAGCTGACGCAGGACGCCCGCAACACCGATGTCGGAATCGTGCCGACGCATTTCGCCGTCATCTTCGACTATTCGTCGAAAACCTTCCGCAGCGATCTCTACCCCGAATACAAGGCCAACCGCTCGGCCCCGCCGGAAGATTTGATCCCGCAATTCGGCCTGATCCGCCAGGCAACCAGGGCCTTCAACCTGCCCTGCATCGAGACCGAGGGCTACGAGGCCGACGACCTGATCGCCACCTACTGCCGGCTTGCCTGCGAAGCCGGCGCCGACACCACCATCATCTCTTCCGACAAGGATCTGATGCAACTGGTCGGCCCGACGGTCGCTATGTACGACCCGATGAAGGACCGCCAGATCGGCGTTCCCGAGGTGATCGAAAAATGGGGCGTGCCGCCGGAAAAGATGATCGACCTGCAGGCTCTGACCGGCGACTCGGTGGACAATGTGCCGGGCGTGCCCGGCATCGGTCCGAAGACGGCGGCGCAGTTGCTCGAACAGTTCGGCGATCTCGACGCGCTGCTCGCCCGCGCCGGCGAGATCAAGCAGGACAAGCGGCGCGAATCGATCATCGCCAATGCCGACAAGGCGCGCATTTCTCGTGAGCTGGTGACGCTGAAGAACGACGTTCCGGTGAGCGAGGGGCTCGATCAATTCGTGTTGCAGGCGCCGGACGGTCCCAGGCTGATCGGCTTTCTCAAGACGATGGAATTCTCCTCGTTGACCCGCCGCGTGGCGGAAGCGACCGGAACGGAAGCGGCTGACGTCAAGGCCGTTCCCGTCATTATCGAGCGCGCCGACACCGCGCATGGTCCCGATGTCGGGTTTGGGGTGCCGGCAGCCGCCGAAAGAGCGGCAGACACAGTAACAGACGAAGCCGGGGAAACAGTGCCGGCCATTATCAAGGTGGAACCCAAGGAAGGCGACACCCCTTCGCTTCTCTCGGCGCTTCGCTTCGAGGGCGCCACTGCCCGCAAGATCGACACCGGCGCCTACGTCTCCATCCGCGACACAGTGGTGCTGAGGGCATGGGTGGCCGAGGCGATGGAGACCGGCATCGTCGCCTTCGACACCGAGACCACGTCAGCCGATCCGATGCAGGCCGAGCTGATCGGCCTGTCCATAGCCACCGCGCCCGGTCGCGCCGCCTATGTGCCGTTCGCCCACAAAAGCGGCAACGGCGACCTGCTCGGCGGCGGAGTGGTCGAAAACCAGATCCCGATCCGTGAGGCGCTTGGCATTCTGAAGCCGTTGCTGGAGGACAAGTCGGTTCTCAAGATCGTGCAGGAGCTGAAATACGACCTCGTCGTAATGAGCCGCCACGGAATCGATGTCGCCCCCTTCGACGACACCATGCTGATTTCCTACGTGCTCGACGCAGGCACGTCCGGCGGCCACGGCATGGCGGCTCTGTCGGAAAAGTGGCTCGGCCACTCGACCATTGCCCTCAAGGATCTGGCCGGCTCTGGAAGAAGCTTCGTCGGCTTCGACCAGATCGACATCGACAAGGCCACAGCCTATGCCGCGGAGCACGCCGATGTCGCGCTCAGGCTCTGGCGGGTGCTGAAGCCACGGCTTGCCGCCAAGGGCCTCGTCTCGGTCTACGAGCGGCTGGAACGGCCGCTGGTGCCGGTTCTGGCAAGGATGGAGCAGCGCGGCATCTCCGTCGACCGGCAGATCCTGTCGCGGCTCTCCGGCGAACTGGCACAGGGCGCCGCGCGGCTGGAGGATGAAATTTATCAGCTCGTCGGCGAGCGCATCAATATCGGCTCGCCAAAACAGCTCGGCGACATCCTGTTCGGCAGGATGGGCCTGCCCGGCGGCTCCAAAACCAAGACCGGCCAATGGTCGACCTCGGCGCAGCTCCTGGAAGACCTCGCCGCCGAAGGCCACGAACTGCCGCGCAAGATCGTCGACTGGCGCCAGCTGACCAAATTGAAATCGACCTATACCGACGCACTGCCCGGTTTCGTCCATCCCGATACGAAGCGCGTCCACACCTCCTACGCCCTTGCCGCGACAACGACGGGACGGCTGTCGTCCTCCGATCCCAATCTGCAGAACATTCCGGTACGCACCATCGAGGGGCGGAAGATCAGGACGGCCTTCATCGCCGACAAGGGCAACAAGCTGGTTTCCGCCGACTACAGCCAGATCGAGCTGCGCGTGCTCGCCCATGTCGCCGAGATCCCGCAGCTCAAACAGGCCTTCGCCGACGGCGCCGACATCCACGCCATCACCGCGTCGGAGATGTTCAACGTGCCGGTCGAGGGCATGCCCTCGGAGATACGCCGCCGCGCCAAGGCGATCAATTTCGGCATCATCTACGGCATTTCCGCCTTTGGTCTCGCCAACCAGCTCTCGATCCCGCGCGAAGAGGCCGGCGCCTATATCAAGAAATATTTCGAACGCTTCCCGGGCATCCGCGACTATATCGACGCGACCAAAGCCTATGCCCGAGAATACGGCTTCGTCGAAACGATCTTTGGCCGCCGCATCCACTATCCGGAGATACGGTCGTCAAACCCGTCAGTCCGTGCCTTCAACGAGCGCGCCTCGATCAACGCACGGCTGCAGGGCACCGCGGCCGACATCATCCGCCGCGCCATGATACGCATGGACGATGCGTTGGAAAAGGCGAAGCTTTCTGCCCGTATGCTGCTGCAAGTGCATGACGAGCTGGTCTTCGAGACGGCCGAAGCGGAGGTCGAGGCGACGATCCCCGTCGTGCGCCATGTGATGGAGAACGCTGCGATGCCAGCGGTGTCGATGTCGGTGCCGCTGCATGTCGACGCCCGCGCCGCCAACAATTGGGAAGAGGCGCATTGAGGTGAGTGAAATGTTGCCGCTCTCAACGGCCACATTCCTCTCTTTCGCGCTTGCAGCCCTGCTGATTGAACTGACACCAGGTCCGAACATGACTTATCTGGCGCTGGTTTCGGCCAATGACGGCCGCCGTGCCGGCTTTGCCACCGTGGCGGGCATTGCATTGGGCCTCGCCGTCATCGGTGGCATCGCATCCTTTGGTGTCGCCGAACTGATCCAGGCGTCTTCCCTGCTCTACGAGGGACTTCGCTGGGCTGGCACGCTGTTCCTCCTCTACCTTGCCTGGGAGGGCTGGACCGCTGGAACCGACGTGGTTTCGAGCAGTGGCAACCCAGGCGGCAAATACTTCATGCGCGGGCTTGTCACCAATCTCCTCAACCCGAAGGCGGCAATCTTCTACGTCGCCGTGCTGCCGACCTTCGTCGAGGCCGGGCGCCCTATACTTGCCCAGACCACCCTGCTCACGGTGGTCTATGTGGTAATCGCAACAGCCATACATGGAATGATCGTCGTGCTGGCGGGAACACTGGAACCATTCCTCAACGATCCCCGGCGGGAACGGATCAGCCGGCGACTGCTTTCCGCCTTGCTGGCGGTCGTCGCGCTCTGGTTCGCCTGGTCGACGGCGCGCTAGGACCTTAGGGCTAAGCCGCTTCGGCCCGGCACTTCGCACACGTCCCGCGAAATTCGATCACTGCTTTCTTGGCGGCAAAGCCGGTCGAGCGCACCCATTCGTCGAGCCGGTGTCCAACGTCGTGGTCGGAGAACTCGGTCACCTGCCCGCATGTGTCGCAGATGGCGAAGGCGGTCATCGAATGGCTGTGGTCGTGCGGCTCGGCGCAGGCGACAAAGGAATTGAGGCTTTCGAGCCTGTGCACGAAACCGGACTTAACCAGCGTGTCGAGCGCGCGATAGACCTGCAGCGGTGCGCGAAAACCCCGCTCGCGAAGTTGGTCAAGCAATGTATAGGCGCTGAGCGGCCCGCTGGCGGCCTCGAGTTTCTCGAGCACGCTCAACTGGTTTTTCGTCAGCACATCCCTTGCCGCCATGATCCTGCTTCCAACCCGTCTTGCGCCTATGGCACGTCATTTCCGCATGCAAGCGGTTCCAATCCTATCCAGATAGCGACGAGCGGGCTTTTTTGCTACTGTTTCCGTGCCGGCGTGGCCCTGAAGCGGCCAAACCGAGCAGGCCCAACTTTCGAAGCAGACATTGGCGGCCGAGTAAGAAAACGGCGGGAGCAGTCCCCGCCGCACCTGTTCGGCTAACTTGGCGGATCACTTTCGTGGCGGACCTTTCCGCTCCGCCGAGGCGGCCCACAGATTGATGTCGGCTTCGCGCGCGTACGTGTCGATTTCCGCGAGCTCGGCATCGCTGAAGTCGAGCGCCTTCAGCGCGCCGACGCAATCCTCGACCTGTTCCGGCCGGCTGGCGCCGATCAGCGCCGAGGTCACCCTGCCCTTGCGCAGCACCCAGGCCAGCGCCATCTGCGCCAGCGTCTGGCCGCGTCGGCCGGCAATCGCGTTCAGCGCTTTGATGTTGGCGATGGTTTTGTCGTTGATGAAGGCCGGCCTCAGCGACTTGCCTTGGCTGGCGCGGCTGCCCTCAGGGATGCCGCCAAGATATTTGTCGGTCAGCATGCCTTGCGCCAGCGGCGTGAACACGATCGAGCCGACGCCGAGCCCGTCCAGCGTGTCGAGCAAACCATCGTCCTCGACCCAGCGATTGAGCATCGAATAGCTCGGCTGATGGATTACGCAAGGCGTGCCGAGCTGCTTCAAAATGTCGGCGGCCTCGCGTGTGCGCTGCGAATTGTAGGAAGAGATGCCGGCATAAAGCGCCTTGCCCGAGCGCACCGCATGATCGAGCGCACCCATCGTTTCTTCCAGCGGAGTATCGGGATCGAAACGGTGCGAATAGAAGATGTCGACATAGTCGAGCCCCATCCGCTTCAGGCTCTGGTCGAGGCTGGCCAGCACATATTTGCGCCCGCCCCACTCGCCATAGGGCCCGGCCCACATCTCGTAGCCGGCTTTGGTCGAGATGATCAGCTCGTCGCGATAGGAGGAGAAATCCGTCCGCAGGATTTCGCCGAAAGCCGTTTCCGCCGAACCGGGCGGCGGGCCGTAATTGTTGGCGAGGTCGAAATGCGTGATGCCGAGATCGAGGGCCTTGCGCGCGATCGCCTGTTTGGTCCGATGCGGCGTGTCGTCACCGAAATTGTGCCAGAGGCCGAGCGAGATCGCCGGCAATTTCAGGCCGGATCGCCCGCAGCGATTGTAGATCATTTTCTCGTAGCGGTTTTCGGCGGGCACATAGGGCATGGGAAATCCTTTAGATCAAAGCGAGCCCGGCAGTTGCCACCGCAAAAAAGGATGAGTCGGCTCTGCCCCTCACCCTTAGCGTCTCGCCGTTTCTATGGGGAGAGGGGTCGACGGTAAACAGCACGTGTCGCAATCACTGAAGCGCTTGCCCTATTTCTTCTTCACCAGGAGCCCTTTCTTCTTCGCCAAGAGCGCTTCCGCATCCTTGACGCCCAGTGCCGCAGGGCGTTCGCAGGTGGTCTGCATGGCAACGAACTTTCCGCTCGCGCCCGACCGCAACATGCCGGTCATCACATCCACGGCATGCAGCGCAAGTTCCATCGAGCACCGATGCGGCCGGCCTTCCGTGATCGCTAGTGCCATGTCGGCGAGACCGGCGGTGCGATAGTTGGCCATCATGCCGTGCGAATGCATCTGGTTGGCCACGCCGAACGGATGCTTCCATTTCGGCAGCTTCTTGACCGGCTTGGCGGCGTCGGTAAAACGAACGTCGCCGCCGAAGAAGTTCGGATCCGGCAAAAACACCGTGCCCAAATCGCCGTAGAGTTCCATCGGCGCGTGGCCATGGCTCCACACGTCCCAGCTGGTATTGAGCGTCACCACGGCGCCATTCTCGAACTCCATCACGCCGTGAATCGTCGTCGGCGTGGCGACCAGGATTTTTTCGCCCGCGCGCGGCTTCGAACTGATGGTGCGTTCTGTCTTCGGGATCGAAGCGAAGGCCGCCACCTGCTTCACCGGCCCGATCAGCTGGATCAGATTGGTGATGTAATAGGGTCCGATATCGAGCACCGGGCCAGCGCCAGGCTGAAAGAAGAAGTCCGGATTGGGGTGCCAATGTTCCATTCCATGGCTCATCACGTGACATGTACCGCTGGTGATCTTGCCGAGCTTGCCAGTGTCGATCAGGTTGCGGACAAGCTGGTGCGCGCCACCGAGGAAAGTGTCCGGCGCCGAGCCGATGCGCAGTCCGTCTCTCTCCGCCAACTTCTTCAGATCGAGCCCTTCCTTGACCGACAGCACGAACGGCTTTTCCGAATAGACGTGCTTGCCGGCATCGAGGATCTGTTTCGAAACCTCGTAGTGCACCGCCGGAATGGTGAGGTTGACGATGACGTCGATGTCGCCGGCCTTGAGCAGCCCCTCGACTGTCTCGGCGCGCAGCTTGAACTCCTTCGCCCGCGCCTTGGCCGCATCCATGTTGATATCCGCGCAGGCGCGCATCTCGATGCCGCGAAACAGCGGCGCCAGCGAAAAATATGCTTTCGAAATGTTGCCGCAGCCGACAACGCCGATCCCAAGTTTTCTTGCCATGCTGATTTGCTCCTAATACGTCTTGGCGGCTGCGATCGAGCGGCGAGCGAAACGCTCGATGTCGTTGGGATTATCCTGTTCCATGACGTAGTATTTAGCGGCACTCTTGGCGCGCAGCGCCTTGATCAGGCCGGCCCAGTCGATCGTGCCGTGGCCAACATCGGACCAGCCGTCCTCGTCAAGGCCCTCGCCAGGCTTGGCAATGTCCTTGACATGGACGGCGGCGATACGTTTGCCATACTCCTCGATCCAGGGCAGCGGATCGCCGCCGCCGCGCACCACCCAGGCCACGTCCAACTCCCAGCCAATGTCGGGTGCCGCCGCGAGGATGTGCTCCTGCGGCATCGAGCCGTCGGCAAGCTTCTTGAACTCAAAATCATGGTTGTGCCAAGCAAAGCCGTAGCCGGCTTTGCCAGCCGCCTCGCCGACCTTGGCCAGGCGTGCGCCGAAGCCGCGCCAGCCGGCCGTGTCGGTTGGTCTGCTCTCGGCGACCAGATAGGGGCAGATGAGCAGCGTGATGCCGAGCGCGTCGGCGATTTTGCGCACGCCATCGAAATCCTTCTCGAGCGCATCGATCGAGAAATGGCCGGTCGGCATGGCGAGCCCGTTCTTGTCGAGTTCGGCCCGAAATGCCTTGGGGTCGTCATAGACGCCGCCGAACCCCTCGACTTGCGCGTAGCCGAGCTCGCCCAGCATCTTGAGCACCCCTTTCCAAGGTTGGAAATTTCGCGCGCTGTAAAGTTGGAATGACCAGTTCATCGTCTCTGTCCGTTCTCTGGGGATGGATGTGCTTGAGGTGAAGTTCTTGGGAATTAGAGGCGGTTGCCGGTGGCGGCGTCGAACAGCGAAGCGCGCATCGGGTCAAAACCGATGCTCACCGTGTCGGCATTGTTTGGCGTGCGCTCAGATGTCACCCGCACGGTGAAATTCTGATTTCCGAGCTTCAGCCAGACCAGCGTGTCGGAACCCATGGGTTCGACGACCACGACATTAGCCGTGGCTGTGAACGGCCATCCAGCGCCGCTGTTGAACGCGACATGCTCGGGCCGGATACCGAAGACGGCCGCCCCCGGCACGGGCTCCTTTTCGAAAGCGTAGGTGGCAAGCGGGATCCGCACATCCTCGGCGACGAAGTGCCAGTTGCCATCGTCCTTCTCCAGCCTGCCGTCGAGGAAATTCATCGCCGGCGAGCCGAGGAAGCCGGCGACGAACCGGTTGACCGGGCGATTGTAGATCGTCTGCGGTGCGTCGAGCTGCTGGATCACGCCGCCCTTCATCACCGCGATACGGTCGGCCAGCGTCATCGCCTCGATCTGATCGTGGGTGACATAGATCATGGTGTTCTGCAGCTTGCTGTGCAGCAGCTTGATTTCAACACGCAATTCCGCGCGCAGCTTGGCGTCGAGATTGGAGAGCGGCTCATCGAAAAGGAAGACGTCGACGTCGCGCACCAGCGCCCGCCCGATGGCCACACGCTGGCGCTGGCCGCCCGAAAGCGCCGACGGCTTGCGTTGCAGCAGTGGCTCAATCTGCAGGATTTCTGCGGCCCGCGCGATGCGCTTGGCGATCTCGTCCCTGGGGATGCCGGCAACGCGCAGCCCGAAGGACAGGTTCTTCTCGACAGTCATCTGCGGGTAGAGCGCATAGGACTGGAACACCATGCCGATGCCACGGTCCTTGGGCTCCTCCCAGGTGACGTTCTTGCCCTTGATGAAGATGCGGCCGTCCGAAACGTCGAGCAGGCCGGCGATGCAGTTGAGCAAGGTCGACTTGCCGCAGCCGGACGGGCCGAGCAGCACGATGAACTCGCCCTCGGCGACATCAATATTGAGCGTCTCCAGCACCGACACTGCGCCGAAATTCAGCGACAGGTCCTGGATCGAGACACTGGGATTTTCCATTCTTGTCATCATCATCCTTTCACCGCGCCGGCAGCGATGCCACGCACGAAGAGCTTGCCGGAAACGAAGTAGACGACGAGCGGTACGAGGCCGGTCAGGATGGTGGCGGCCATATTGACGTTGTATTCCTTCACGCCCTGCACCGAGTTGACGATGTTGTTGAGCTGCACCGTCATCGGATAGGTGTCGGGGCGGGTGTAGACGACGCCGAACAGGAAATCGTTCCAGATGCCGGTCACCTGCAGGATGATCGCAACGACGAAGATCGGCAGCGACATCGGCAGCATGATACGGAAATAGATGCCCCAGAAGCCGGCGCCGTCGACGCGCGCCGCCCGGAACAGTTCATCCGGCATGGAAGAAAAATAGTTGCGGAACAACAGGGTCAGGATCGGCATGCCGAAGATGGAATGAACGATCACCAGACCGCTCAGGCTGCCATAGAGGCCGATTTCGCGCAGGATGATGACGATCGGATAGATCATCACCTGATAAGGGATGAAGGCGCCGACGATCAGGATCACGAAGAAGGTATCGGCTCCCTTGAAGCGCCAGTTGGCAAGCGCGTAGCCGTTCACGGAAGCGATCGCAATCGACAGGATGACCGACGGAACGGTGATGCGCACCGAATTCCAGAAGCCGCGCGAGAGCCCGTCGCAATTGAGACCGGTGCAGGCGCTGGACCAGGCCTTCACCCAAGGCTCAAAGGTGATCTCGAGCGGCGGTGAGAAGATGTTGCCGAGGCGGATCTCCGGCATGCCCTTGAGCGACGTCACCACCATCACATAGAGCGGCAGCAGATAATACAGCGCCACCACTAGGAGCGTGCCATAGAGGAAGATGTTGCGGCGCGAGAACACATGCCGCGGCTTCGGTCCTCGCGGCCCGGATGCTTCGAGCCTGATGAGGCCCGTACCGGCAGTCAGGGAAACGGCATGGTCAGACACGCTTCCTGCCTCCGAACTCGAGATAGGCCCACGGCACGATGACGACCACCACCGACAGCAGCATCATCGTCGAGGCGGCGAAGCCCTGGCCGAGGTTCTGGGCGAAGAACATGTAGTCATAGACATATTTGGCCGGCACTTCGGAGGCGATGCCGGGACCGCCGCTGGTCTGGGCGACAACCAGGTCATAGACCTTGACGATACCCGCAGCGATGATGACAAGCGCGGTGATGAAGACCGGTCGCATCATCGGAATGATGATGAAGAGATAGGTCTTCAACGTGGGTATCCCATCCACCCGCGCGGCCTTCCAGATATCCTCGTCGATGCCGCGCAGGCCCGCCAGCATCAGGCACATGATGAGCCCGGTGCCTTGCCAGAGCGCGGCGATCAATATGCCGTAGATGACGATGTCGGAATTGTAGAGCGGATCGAAGTTGAAGCTTTCCCAGCCGAGGCCGCGCACCACCCCCTGGATTCCGAACTCCGGGTTGAGCAGCCATTGCCAGACAAGACCGGTGACGATGAAGGAAAGCGCGAATGGGTAGAGGAAGATAGTGCGGAACGTGTCTTCGAAGCGGATCTTCTGATCGAGCAACGCCGCCAGCATGAAGCCGATGACGAGAGAAAACAGCAGCGAGAGCACGCCGTAGACCAGGAGGTTCTCAATCGAGACCAGCCAACGCGGCGTCGACCACAGCCGATAATACTGATCGAGCCCGACGAAGTTCAGCCGCGGCAGGAGCTTCGAATTGGTGAAGGAATAGAGCACCGTCCACGCGCTGCCGCCGACGAAGATCACCAGTGCGGTGAGGACCATCGGAATAGAGGCGACCTTGGCGTTAAGGTTGCGGAAGAGTTGATTGGGACGTTCGCTCTTGCTCATCTGCACAGCCGGGCTGGATCGGGTAAGGGCGGGAGGGTCAAGACCTTGACCCTGAGCTCCCGGCC
>NZ_RZSU01000095.1:0-23821 GCF_003997585.1 Mesorhizobium sp. M5C.F.Cr.IN.023.01.1.1
GGGTGAGGCTGCGGGTCATGGCGGCGCCAGTGAGCCGGCGCAATGGTAACCAGGAGATGCGGTGTTTCTTCCCACCCCCCGCTGTCCTGCCGGACACTGTCCGGCAGGACAGCGGGGGGTGTGGAGGAACTCGGCATTTGACCAAGTTTCTACGACTTCGCTACGAATTTTCATCCGCGCGATAGTGTCACGATTCCAAATAAGTGTCCGCCCAGTTCGACACCGCCCAGCGCGGGTTGTTGGCGACATTCCCCACCGTATCTCTGATAACGCTGATGAAGCTCCATTCGGCGACGTTGATCAGCGGTAGGTCGGCTGCGACCTTTTTCTGAAACTCCTTGTAAAGTTCCGTCCGCGCGGCGGGGTCGAGTGTCTCGGACGCCTTGGCGATGAGGGCGTCCAGTTCGTCGTTCTTGTAGCCGCCCTGGTTGGAGAAAGGCACCCCGTCGGGAATGCCGCTCTGCACCAGAATGGTTGTCGAGATCGCAGGGTCGCCGCGGAACACCGGCGGCCCGACCGCGAGGTCGAAAGCGTGGTCGGTGTAGACAGCCTTGATATGCGCGGCCGAGTCGTTGTTGACCAGCTGGGCGTCGATGCCGATGGCGGCGAGCGCCTGGCGCAGATAGTCGCCGAACTGCTTGGTTTCGTTGAAGTAGGGCGCCGGCAGCAGTTTCAGCGAAAAGCGCTTGCCGTCGTCGCCTCTACTGTAACCGGCTTCGTCGAGCAGTGCGTTGGCCTTGGCCACATCGAAGGCATAGGTCGGCACGTCGGTCGTATAGAATTGCGGATCGTTCTTCGGCACCGGGCCGGTGGCTGTGGCGGCGTAGCCGAGGAACACCGTCTTGACGACGAAATCCTTGTCGATGGCGTGGGCGATCGCCTGGCGCACCTTCAGGTCGGCCAGTTCCTTGCGGCGATGGTTGATCTCGACGACGAGCTGATAGGTCAGCCCCTCATAACCCTTGGTAATCACCTTGAGACCAGGCACCTTGGAGATGCGGTCGAGATCGGCCAGCGGCACCGCGGAAAAGGCGGCGAGCTGAATCTCTTCTGCCTCGAGCGCGCTTGCGGCCGAGGTGCGGTCGGGCAGCACCTGATAGATGATCTCGTCAAGGTAAGGCTGGTCCTTGCCCCAATAATCGGCATTCTTCTCCAGCCGGTAATATTCGCCTGACTTGTGTTCGGCGAATTTGAACGGGCCGGTACCAACGGGCGCATTGTTGGCCGGGTTCTCTTCGATCTTTCCGGTCTCGTAGACGTGCTTGGGCACCACGCTGCTCAGCGCCGGCAAGGCATTGCGGATCAGCTGGAACGGTGTCGGCTTGGCGAATTTGAACACAGCCGTCAGTTCGTCCGGCGTGTCGACCGCCTCCAGATCCTTGAACACGGTGCGGCCGAGATTCTGCAGCGGCTTCCAGATCTGCAGCGCCGAGAACGCGACGTCGGCGGAGGTGAAGGGTTTGCCGTCATGCCATTTGACGCCCTCGCGCAATTTGAACGTCACCGACAGGCCATCGGCGGCGCCCTCCCAGCCTATCGCCAGGCGCGGGTCGAGCCCGTCCTTGCCGTCGAAGGACGCCTCGGCCAGCGCTTCCACGATCTTGCTCGAAATGAAGAACACGCCGTTCGAAGCGACGATCGCCGGGTTGAGGTTGCGCGGCTCGGAATCGGCGGCGACGACCAGCCGCCCGCCTTTCTTCGGCGTTTGTGCCCAGCCGATTGTCGGCAGCGCCGTCGAAGCCAGCAGGAATGCCGAACCGGCAAGCACGGTGCGTCTGGAAATCGTGAAATCTGACATGATCGAACTCCGTCCCTCTCAGCCACCCGGCCGGGTTGGCCACCCTCGGACGCCAGACGGCTTCCTTGCAAGGTGATTATGAGCCTTGCCGAGGGTTTCGCCAGAGACGGATTTGGCGCATCCTCACGTGGCTTTGAAAATTTCGTGCGCTGGACCAGTTACAAGAAGGGGTCCAATCCGACCTTATCTGGTAGGACCAGACCTATCTAGTAGGACAACTGGGCACAGCCGGCGATCCGACCGGCCGGCCAGGAATTTCAGGGAGAGAGAAAGATGAACGTCGTCCCGGGCAAGAATGCCGTCAGCACCATCCCGTTCGATCATGCCAGGGTCGATCGGCTGATGGAGGAGGCCGGCATCGATGTGCTGCTCGCCACCTCCAAGCACAACACGCAATATCTGCTTGGCGGCTACAGGTTCATTTTCTTCGCCGCCATGGATGCGATCGGCCACAGCCGCTATCTGCCGATCCTTGTCTACGAGAAGGGTGGGCCGGAGCATGCTGCCTATATCGGCAACCGCATGGAGGGCGGCGAGCACCAGAACAACCCGTTCTGGACGCCGACCTTGCACGCCGCCTGTTGGGGCACGCTCGACGCCGCCAACCTCGCGGTTGAGCACCTGACGAAAATCGGCAAGGGCGATGCCCGCATCGGCATCGAGCCGGCTTTCCTGCCGTCGGATGCCTATACGCTGATCCGCAAGGCGCTGCCGGACGCCAAGCTGATCGATGCGACTGATATGCTGGAGCGCATGCGGGCGATCAAAACCGAAGCGGAACTCGACAAGCTGCGCGTCGCCTCCGAACTAATCACCGATTCCATGCTGGCAACTATTGCCTGGGCACGCGAAGGCACGACCAAGACCGAGATCATCGAGCAACTCAGGCGCGAGGAGACCAATCGCGGCGCGCATTTCGAATATTGCCTGCTGACGCTGGGCGCCAGCCACAACCGCGCCGGCTCGCCACAGGCGTGGAAGAAGGGCGAGGTAATGTCGATCGACTCAGGCGGCAACTATCACGGCTATATCGGCGACCTCTGCCGCATGGGCGTTCTGGGCGAGCCGGATGCCGAACTCGAGGACCTTTTAGCCGAGGTCGAGACGGTGCAGCAGGCGGCCTTTTCCAAGGTACGCGCCGGCACGATGGGCGGTGATATGATTTCCTATGCGGAGGGCGTGCTGAAGAAATCCAAGGTTGCGCCCTATACCGATTTCTTCGCCCACGGCATGGGGTTGATCACGCATGAAGCGCCATTCCTGATGACCAACCATCCGGTGACATATGAAGGCACCTATGCCGTAAAGCCGCTGGAGAAAAACATGGTGCTCTCGGTCGAGACCACGATGCTCCACCCGACGCGCGGCTTCATCAAGCTAGAAGACACTGTGGCGGTCACCGAGACTGGCTACGTCATGTTCGGCGATCGGGGCAGGGGTTGGAACAGAGGTGGGGTGGCTTAGCCGCCGCCCGGCGGCAGCAGCCTGAAATCCGGCAGGTCGCGCAACGCCAGTTCCGGTCCGGCGGGCGAATAGACGACGAAGAGCTGCATCGGCCCATCGCCGGTATTTAGCGTTGAATGGAAGCGGCTTTCCGGCACATAGATGGTGCAGCCGGGGCCGACCTTCGCAATGACCGGATTGCCCTTGTCGTCCTCAACCATCTGCTCGCCATTGCCTGATATGACGAAGATGATTTCCTCCGCGCCCGGGTGGTTGTGGCGCGTGTGGCCCTTGCCGGACGGCAGGTCGACGACGCCGCCGGAAAAGCGCGTCGCGCCGTTCACCTCGGGCGCCACCGTCAACGACAGTCTGCCCCAGTCGAAGCCGAAGGCGCTGACCTCCTTCGGATAGACAAACACCTTGTTCATGTCGGTCATCGTCTCATCCCTTCTTTTTCTTGGCGTCGGTTTTTGTGCCGCTTTGTCTTTTAGTTTGAGCATCGGATTTTCCCAAAACCGGTTCCCACTTTTGGGTCCGATGCTCCAGCGTGACGGCCTTGAAATCCGCTGTCTGCCTGGCGATCGCCGCTTCCGCTGGCAGCCGCTCCATCGAGCTTGCCCCGTAAAAGCCGTGCAGGCCCTTGCAGCGTTCGAGAATGTACCGGGCGTCGTCCGGCATCGAGATCGGCCCGCCATGGCAAAGCAGGATGACGTCCTTGCGCACGACACGCGCCGCCTCAGCGATGGCGTCGATCTCCGTCACGCAGTGGTCGAGCGACTTGGCCGACGTCGCGCCGATCGAGCCGCCGGTGGTCACCCCCATATGGGCGACGATGATGTCGGCGCCGGCCTTGGTCATGGCGCGGGCCTCATCGGGATTGAACACATAGGGCGTGGTCAGCAGGTCGAGTTCGTGTGCCGCGGCGATCATGTCGACCTCGAGCCCGAAGCCCATACCGGTTTCTTCGAAACTCTGCCGCATCTGGCCGTCGAACAGGCCGATGGTCGGAAAGTTCTGCACGCCGGAAAAACCCATCGTCTTCAGCTCGGTCAGCAGCAGCGGCATGATGACGAAGGGATCGGTGCCGTTGACGCCGGCCAACACCGGCGTCTTCTTCACCACCGGCAGCACCTCATAAGCCATTTCCTTGACGATCTCGTTGGCGTTGCCATAGGCGAGCAGGCCGGCGGCGGAGCCGCGCCCGGCCATGCGGTAGCGGCCGGAATTGTAGATGATGATCAGGTCGATGCCGCCGGCCTCCTCAGCCTTGGCGGACAGACCGGTGCCGGCGCCGCCGCCGACGATCGGCACGCCGCCGGCAATCATCTTGCGGAATTTCTCCAGGATCTTCTTGCGCGGTATGGCGGCCATGGCTTCGTCTCTCACTGTCTGGCGATGTCGAGAAAAGCCGCAACCGCAGCCTTGGCGAATTCTGGATCGTTGATGTGCATTGGCAGGCGCGTCACGCTTCGCGTGTCACCAGGCTTGATCGTGCGCTCGATGGCCTCGAAGAGTGCTGCATCGGCCTCGGGGTCGAAGAAAGCGCCGCCTTCGATGTCGAGCGCCGAGACGCCTTTTTCGGGAATGAGGAACCGGACCGGGCCATCGCAGAGGCTCAGTTTGGTGCCGATCCATTCGCCGATCTTGCGGCTTTCGTCAGGTGTCGTGCGCATAAGCGTCACGTTAGGATTGTGCTCGTAAAACAGCCGCCCGCCATAGCGTTCCGGAATGGTCGGCGGCGCCCAGAAATTCACCATGTCGAGCGCGCCGACCGAACCGACATAGGGCAGCCTGGTGCGGGCGATCGCGCCGAAGCGGTCTTCGGTCGCCGGCAGCACGCCGCCGAACAGGAGGTCGCAGACTTCTGTCGTCGTGATGTCGATGACGCCGGACAGCAAGCCGCTGTCGGCCAGCTTCTCCATGGTGCGGCCGCCGGTGCCGGTGGCGTGGAAGACCATGCAGTCATAGATCGATCGGAGCTGTTCGGCGATGGAAGTCACGCACGGCGTGGTCACGCCGAACATGGTGAGGGCGATCGACGGTCTGCCGTCGGGCGGCGCCGCCGGCTTTGCCGCCATGCCTGATATCGCCTGGGCGGCGTTGTGCAGCACGACACGAGACAGCCGGTTCAGGCCGGCCATGTCGGTCACCGACGGCATCATCACGATGTCGGAAACATCGACATAAGGTGCGGTGTCGCCCGAGGCGAGCGTCGAAACCATGATCTTGGGCAGGCCGAGCGGCAGCGCGCGCATGCCTGATGTGATGATCGAAGTGCCGCCGCCGCCGCCGATACCGATCAAGCCTGACATGTCGGTGCGCGATTGAACAAACCGGGTGAAAGCGATGGCCATTGCCGCCACTGCGGTGCCGCGGTCGTCGATGCCCAGTACGGCACTGCTGCCGCCGGGATGGTGGCCGGCGACCTCTTCGGCCGAGACATCGACCGGCACGGTTGGGTTGCGCGTTCCAACATCGATGCGGGCGACAGCAGCACCGGTAGCAGCGACCGCATCGGCCAGAAAGGCGAGTTCCTCACCCTTGGTGTCGGCGGTGCCCACCACATAGACGCGCTTCATTGCGTTTCCCCGGTTCTAGGCGCGCTCGGCGTTGCCGCCTGCCGCTCTTTGCCCGGCCGTTCGGCATCGCGAAGGCCATTGCAATTTTTTGAGACGCGCGTATCGTATTGACATGAACGTCTCACGTCAACAAGCGGCGGTTTCCGACGATGCCGGTTCTGGAGCCGCACGCGGACCGCGCGCGCGCACAAGACGGCTGATGCTGGAGACGGCGACAAGGCTGATGCAGGCGGGCGCCACGCCTTCGGTCAGCGAGGTCGCCGAAGCGGCGGAAGTCTCCCGCGCCACCGCCTATCGATATTTTCCAAGCCAGGCGGCCCTGGTGCAGGCGGTGGTCGACGAAGGACTTGGGCCGATCCTCACCTGGAAATCAGCCTCGGGCGATCCCGAGCGCCGCGTCGTTGAACTGTTCGATACGGCCATGCCGCGCATCGAAGCCTTCGAGGCGACCTTCAAGGCGGCGCTGAAGCTGTCGCTCGACCAGTGGGCGCGGCGGCAGGCAGGCACGCTGGGCGGCGAGCCGGCCTTCACGCGCGGCCATCGCGTCGATCTGCTCAAGGACGCGATCGCACCGCTCAAGCACCGGCTGCCGCCGCGCGAATTCAAGCGCCTGGCGCAGGCCCTGTCGTTGATCTTCGGCGTCGAAGTGCTCATCATACTGAAGGACATATGGGGGCTGGACAGCCGCAAGATGATGTCGGTAGCGCAATGGGCAGCCGGCGCCCTGGTGCGGGCTGCAGTGATGGAATCGGTAACCGAAGGAGGCAAAAGCACGCCGGCGACAGCCACGGAATAGCATTGATCTGGTTCGACCAGATTGGGATGCTGATTACCGACAATAGTCGACGGACCGTAACGCGAGCAAGGCCCTTGCGTATCAAGGAGTAGGAAAATTTAAGAAAAACAGACAGATGTTGCTGGAATCCGCTTGTCTGAGGGGCTGCCATCGTCCAAGAAAGAGCTTGACGTGTGTCCGAAATTGGTAATACCAGATCAGGACAATATGGCGGATTGAAAGTGAGGGCTGCAATCCATTCCGGCCGAGCGAGCAGGCTCGAAACCGGAACGCTGCCACCACGGGAGGAACTACCAGGGTCGGCCTCACCGCCGGCTCGCGTGATACGGTAGAATGCGCACAAGGGAGGAAATGATTATGCGCAAGACAATGACCAGCATGCTTGCTGGTATCGGCTTAGTGCTCGCCTGCGGAACGTCCGTCTACGCGCAGGACAAGGAACTCACCATATTCTGGGCTGAATGGGATCCGGCGAACTATTTGCAGGAACTCGTCAACCTTTACGAGGCCGAGAGCGGCGTGAAGGTCACGGTCGAAACCACGCCTTGGTCCGACTTCCAGACCAAGGCATTCACCGAGTTCAACGCCAAGGGCAGCGCCTACGACATGGTCGTCGGCGATTCCCAGTGGATCGGCGCCGCCTCCGAGGCGGGCCACTATGTCGACCTCACCGACTTCTTCAACAAGAACAACCTGAAGGAAGTGATGGCGCCGGCGACGGTGAAATACTACGCCGAATATCCGTCCAACTCGGGCAAATACTGGTCGATCCCGGCCGAGGGCGACGCGGTCGGCTGGTCCTATCGCAAGGACTGGTTCGAAGACCCGAAGGAGATGGAAGCCTTCAAAGCCAAGTACGGCTACGATCTCGGCGTGCCGAAGGACTGGAAGCAGCTGCGCGACATCGCCGAATTCTTTCACCGTCCCGACGAAAAGCGCTACGGTGTCGCCATCTACACCGACAACTCCTACGACGCTCTGGTGATGGGCGTCGAGAACGCCATCTTCTCCTTCGGCGGCGAACTTGGCGACTATGCCACTTACAAGGTCGACGGCATCATCAACTCTGAGCAGAACGTCAAGGCGCTCGAGGCCTACAAGGAGCTCTATTCCTTCACCCCTCCTGGCTGGGCCAAGGCGTTCTTCATCGAGGACAACCAGGCGATCACCGAGAACCTGGCGGCGATGAGCATGAACTACTTCGCCTTCTTCCCGGCGCTTATCAACGAAGCCTCGAACCCGAATGCCAAGGCCACCGGCTTCTTCGCCAACCCGCCAGGACCGAACGGCGACCAGTTCGCCGCGCTCGGCGGCCAGGGCATCTCCGTCATCTCCTATTCCCAGAATCAGGAAGAGGCGATGAAGTTCCTGGAATGGTTCATCAAAGACGAGACGCAGAAGAAATGGGCGGAGCTCGGCGGTTACACCGCGAGCGCCAAGGTGCTCGAGTCGCCTGAATTCCAGAACGCCACACCTTACAACAAGGCCTTCTACGAAACCATGTTCAAGGTGAAGGACTTCTGGGCGACGCCGGAATATGCCGAGCTGCTCATCCAGATGAACCAACGCGTCTATCCGTACATCACCGGCAATCAGGGCACGGCCAAGGAAGTGCTCGATTCGCTCGCCGCGGACTGGAACGCGACGTTCAAGAAATACAACCGCGTGAAGTAAACGGCACTAACGCTCGGAGGGGGCGGGAGCCCGCCCCTTCCGTTTTCTTTTCCGGACAAGGAAGGAACGGGCCTTGGCCACTGCAGTCATGACCACGCTGGATCCCAACTCGCGCTCTGCCGCCCGCGGCATGAGCGATATGACGATCCGCAATCTCTTCATCATTCCGACGATCGTTTTCCTGATCGTCTTCAACATCTTTCCATTGATCTATTCGCTCGGCTATTCCTTCACCGACTTTCGCGCGTCGAGCCCCGCGGCGGCCAATTTCGTCGGACTGCAGAATTACCGCGAGCTGCTCAACGACCCGTTCATCTGGTCGAATTTCGCCATCACCGCCAAATATGTGATCGTCTCCGTAGTCGGCCAGGTCATCGTCGGCTTCGGCGTGGCGCTGCTGCTCAACCGCGATATCCCGTTGAAGGGCCTGCTGACGACATTGCTGCTGTTACCGATGATGCTGTCGATGGCCGTCGTCGGCCTGTTCTGGAAACTGCTCTACGATCCGTCCTTCGGCATCATCAACTATACGCTCGGCCTCGGCTCCTTCGAGTGGCTGTCCAATCCCGACATGGCGCTCTACGCGGTTGCCATCACCGACATCTGGATGTGGTCGCCATTCGTGATGCTGCTGTCGCTCGCCGGCCTGTCGGCAGTGCCGAAGCACCTCTACGAAGCAGCCGCGATCGACCGCGCCGGTTCGTTCTATACGTTCTTTCGCATTACTCTGCCTTTGGTCGCGCCGATCCTGATGATCGCGATCATCTTTCGCACCATGGAGGCGTTCAAGACCTTCGATCTCGCCTACATCCTGACCAGCCAGCCGACCACCGAGGTGATCTCGATCCGGCTCTACAAGATGGCGTTCCAGGAATGGCAGACCGGGCGCTCCTGCGCGCTCGCCTACATCGTGCTGATCATGATCCTGGCCATCACCAACATCTACGTCAAATACCTGAACAAGGTGAAGGAGCGCTAGAATGGCCGCCGTCACCACCTCTACCGAGCGTTCGTTCAACAAGCTCGCCATCGTCGGTGTGCTGATCGTCACGATTATCTTCCTGGCGCCGATCTACTGGATAGCGTCGACGGCGTTCAAGCCGCGCAACCTCGCCACCACCATCCCGCCGACGGTGGTGTTCCAGCCGGAGATATCGCCTTTCGTAAAGCTCTTCACCAAGCGGTCGCAGTTGCGCACTGCGCCGACGCCGGAACAATACGCCGCCGCCCCGTGGTGGGAGCGCCTGGTGTTTGACGGCGGCGAGAAGGTGGTGCGCTCGGGCAGGGGCGAGGTGCAGTGGTCCGGCTATCCGAGCCGCTTCATGAATTCGCTGATCGTTGCCATCACCTCGACGATCCTCGCCGTCGGCATGGGCACTTTCACGGCTTACGGGTTCTCGCGCTTCAAGGTAAAGGGGGAAAAGGACCTGCTTTTCTTCATCCTGTCGACGCGCATGCTGCCGCCGGTCGTCGTCGCCATCCCGATGTTCCTGATGTACCGGGCGGTCGGCCTCAACGACACGCATTGGGGCCTGATCATCCTCTACACCGCCTTCAACCTCAGCTTCTCTGTATGGCTGATGAAGGGGTTCATGGACGAAATTCCGAAGGAGTACGAGGAGGCGGCCCTCGTCGACGGCTATACGCGCATGGAGGCCTTCTTCAAGATCGTGCTGCCGGAGGCGGCCACCGGCATCGCCGCCACCGCCGTGTTCTGCTTCATCACGGCGTGGAACGAATATGCCTTCGCGCTGATCATGACCAACCGCCGCGCCCAGACGGCGCCGCCGTTCATTCCAAGCCAGGTCGGTTCCGGCCTGCCCGACTGGACGGTCATCGCGGCCGGCACCTTCCTGTTCCTGCTGCCCGTCGCCATATTCACCTTCCTGTTGCGCAACCACCTCCTGCGCGGCATGTCCTTCGGAGCGATCCGCAAATGATCCGCCATGCTACAATCCAGCGCACGGCCGAGATCGTGATGGTGTGCGGCATCATCGCGCTCTGCCAGCCATGGAATCTCTTCCTGCACCGCTACGGGCTGACAATCATCATTGTCGGGCTGCTGACGTTCATGATCACCGGCTGGGTCGGTCCAAGGCAGAAGCCGCAGGCGACCGGCGCGCCGGAAAAAGAAGGTCACCCATGACCCAGATCGAGCTTCGTGGCGTCCAGAAATTCTTTGGCGCCGTTCAGGTCATCAAGGACCTCAATCTCAAGATCGACGACAACGAGTTCATCGTGCTGCTCGGCCAGTCGGGCTGCGGCAAGACGACGACGCTTCGCGCCATCGCCGGACTGGAGACGATCGACGGCGGCGATGTCCTCATCGACGGCAAGCCGGTCCAGCATCTCAAGGCTGCCGACCGCGACATTGCCATGGTCTTCCAATCGTTCTCGCTCTATCCGCATATGAGCGTCTACGAGAACATCGCTTTTCCGTTGCGCGCCATGCGCAAGAGCAAGGCCGAAATCGACGGCGAGGTGCGCTCGGTCGCCAAAGTGCTGCAGATCACCGACCTGCTCGGCAAGAAGCCGTCGGCGCTGTCGGGTGGCGACATGCAGCGCGTGGCGATCGGCCGGGCGCTGGTGCGGCGGCCGAAGGCGATGCTGATGGACGAGCCGATCGGCGCGCTCGACGCCAAGCTGCGCGAGGAGATGCGTGCGGAGATCAAGCGGCTGCACATAAAGCAGGGCTCGACCACCATCTACGTCACCCACGACCAGATCGAAGCGATGAGCCTTGCCGACCGCATCGTCATCATGCATGAGGGCGTTCTGCAACAGGTAGGCAGCCCATCGGAAGTGTATACGCACCCGGCCAATTTGTTTGTCGCGCAATTCGTTGGCTCGCCTGTGATGAACGTCGCCAACGCGGCGGTGACGATGAACGGCTCCGGCGCCAGGGTCACCGTCGACGGGGCCGCGGAAGGGTTCCTTTTCCCGGCCGAACTGGTCGGCCAGCTCGACGCCGCGAGCGTCGAGCAGAACCGCCTTGCACTCGGCATCCGCCCCGAAGGAGTGATGGTCTCGCGCGAGCCGACGGACGGTTATCTGCCGGTCGAGGCGCACATCATCGAACCGCTTGGCTCCTACGATATCGTCGACCTCAAGGTCGGGGCACAGATGTTGCGCGCCCGCACCCGTTCCGGATTCGTCGGCAAGGCGGGGGTCCAGGTCTTCGCCAAGCTCGACCCGGCGCAGGCGCACTTCTTCGACACAACAAGCGGCAATTCGCTGGAGGTGAGACTCTGATGGCCCATATCCAGCTCAAGAACATCTCGAAGACATTCGGCAATCACACCGCATTGACCGGGCTCAATCTCGACATTGCCGACGGCGAGTTCTTCGTGCTGCTCGGCGAGACCGGCGCCGGTAAGACGACGACGCTGCGCATGATCGCGGGCCTGGAAAAGCCGGACGAGGGGCAGATATTCATCGACGGCGCTGATGTCGCCGACTGGGGTGCGGCCGAGCGCGACGTGGCGCTGGTTCTGCAGCAATACTCGCTTTATCCGCGCTACACGGTGCGCGAAAACCTCGAATTTCCGCTGAAGCCAAAAATCCGCCGCATCGAGCCCGACGAGATCAAGACGCGCGTCGAGCGCGTTGCCAAGACCTTGCGCATCGAGCATCTGCTCGACCGCAAGACGGATCGCCTTTCTGGCGGCGAGATGCAGCGCGTCTCGATTGGTCGCGCCATCGTCAGGAAGCCCCGCGTATTCCTGATGGATGAGCCGCTGTCGGCCCTCGATGCCAAGCTGCGCGAGGCGCTGCGCACCGAGCTGAAGAACATCCAAATGAACCTTGGTCAGACCTTCCTGTTCGTCACGCACGATCAGATCGAGGCGATGTCGATGGGCGACAAGGTTGGCGTGCTCAATCATGGCCGCATCGTCCAGACCGGCACGCCGTATGAGATCTACAACAATCCGCGCGACACCTATGTGGCGAGCTTCGTCGGCTCGCCGCCGATGAACCTCATCGACGGCAAGCTCGTCGACGGCCGCGCGGTGATGGCACCGCTGAATTTCGAACTGCCTTTTACGGGGGGTGCCAAGACGAGCGGTGCGACCGACGGTCGCCCGCTCGTCTTCGGTATTCGTCCCGAGGATGTCTATCTCGAGAGCGGGGCGCCGGTGGAAGCGCGCGTCCACGATGTCGAGAACCATGGCGTCGAAAAGATCCTTACCCTGCGGGTCGGCGACGCCATGCTGCGGGCCACGGTGCCGGCCAGAACCGATGTCGAGATCGAGCAGCCGGTGCGCTTTGCCTGGGATCCGGACAAGGTGGTGCTGTTCGACAAGGGAAGCGGGATCAGTCTCCGCCACGCGGGCTAAGCGCACCCGTTGGGCGGGAGGATGCTAAGCGGCTTGAAGCCTCTGTCCAGGCTTAGCCGGCTTGGCGGGTCTCAGCCTGTTCCTCGGCCCGAAAATGGCTGGGAGCCGATCCGATGACGCGTTTGAACGCCCGACTGAACGAGGCGTCGGATTCATAACCGAGGCGAGCGGCGACGACGGAAATCTTCAGCCGGTCGCGGACCAGCCATTGCCGTGCCTGGTGCATTCTCACCTGGGTGACATATCTCGCCGGGGTTTCGCCGACGATCGTCGCGAAGCGTTCCGCGAAACCCGATCGCGAGGCGCCCATCATCCTGGCGAGCGTTTCCACTGTCCAATCGCGGTCCGGTTCGAGATGGATCGCGGCTAGCACGCGACCGATCTCGCGGTCTCTCACCGCCGCGATCCATCCGGACGAGTCGCCGCAACCGCGCTCGACCCATGACCGGATGACGGTGGCGGCCAGCACATCGGCAAGCCGTGCCAGAATGCCGCCGGAACCGACGCGCTCCATCGTCACTTCGCGCGCCATGGCCTCCAGCAGATGCGGAATGGCCGGTTCATAGGCTTCCAGTTCGTGCGCACGCATGACGTCCGGCATCATGCCCAGCAAAGGGTGCAAACCATCGAGATTGAAATACATGCTGCCGAAAAACAGCAGGGTCCCCGGCCGGCAGCCTTCGTTCGACAGGCAGTAAACGCCCTTGCAGACCTCTGCGACCTCGTAACCCTGGATCGGCGAAGCCTCGGTGCCCGGTTCGCTGGCCAGGACATGTGCTGCACCGCGCGGCAACAGCACCGCGTCGCCTGCATTGAGTTCCACCCATTCGCCGGACGGCTGCAGCAACCAGCATCCTGTGCGGCCGATGAAATGAAATCGCGCCGCCGTCTGAGCCGGGAACTGGATGCCCCAGGGCTCCTTCATCTCGCACCGGCCATACTCGACGCCATCAAGACGCAACCCGCGCAATATGTCTGTCAGCGGATCGCCAGTGACCGGAACTTTGGACGAATGGTCAAGCATGATGGTGTTTCTAGCATGGAAACTCCAGACGGTCACTCCCTATGTTGCGTTGCAGTCAAATGTTGCGCTGCAACCAGACCGGAGATCCATCATGACCGAACCCGCGACAGGCGTCATGGACGCCGTTCTCGACCCCGCGGAAACCGACGAACGAGCCGAGCCGGCGTGGGGGGCGGTCGTATCCCTCGCCCTCGGTGTGTTTGGGCTGGTAACCGCAGAATTCCTGCCTGCCAGTCTGCTGACGCCGCTGGCGCAGGACCTCGGTGTGACGGAGGGCACTGCCGGCCAAGCGGTGACAGCGACGGCCATTGTCGGCGCGATCGCCGCCCCGACTATGGCTATCATCACCAAACGGCTCGACCGCAGGCTAGTCATGTGGGGACTGACCGTGCTCCTGATCCTGTCGAACCTCCTGGCGGCGTTTGCGTCCTCGCTTCCCGTTCTTCTGATCGCCCGCATCATGCTCGGGATCAGCCTCGGCGGCTTCTGGTCGATGTCGGCGGCGATGGCGATGCGGCTTGTTCCGATGCGGCTGATGCCGCGCGCTATGTCGATCATCCTCACCGGCGTTTCGGTGGCGACGGTCTGTGCGGCCCCGGTTGGCGCCTATGTCGGCGACGTCTGGGGATGGCGAACGGCCTTCATGATCGCGGCTGTTGTCGGAGCCCTGGCGCTGCTGATGCAGGTCGCCACCCTTCCGAAGCTGCCGGCGGCGGGCGTGGCCAGTTTTCGCACCTTGTTGGAGGTGATGAAGCGGTCGACGATCAGGGCAGCACTTCTGGTGGTGCTGCTGGTGGCCTCGGGACACTTTGCCGGCTTCACCTATGTCCGGCCATTTCTCGAGAACGTTCCGGCACTGGATATCGAGACGATCTCGCTGGTGCTGCTCGCTTACGGCATTGGTGGGTTCTTCGGCAATTTCGCCGGCGGCTTCATGGCCGAGCGCAACCTCAAGGCAGCCGTCGGCCTGGCGCCTCTGCTGATTGCATTGTCAGCGCTCCTGCTGCTCGTTCTCGGTGCCTCACCCGTGGTGGCGGCAATGGCGGTTGCCGCCTGGGGCTTTGCCTTCGGTGCGGTGCCGGTCGGGCTGCAAACCTGGCTGGTGCGAGCCGCTCCCGACCAGGCCGAAAGCGCCGGCGGGCTTATGGTCGCCACATTCCAGGTGGCGATCGCGCTGGGTGCCATCTTCGGCGGATTGCTGGTCGATCACGCCGGCGTGGCCAGCGCATTCGCCTATTGCGGGATCGCGACCTTGCTGGCGGCTTTGGCGGCGTTTTGGCTTGGCCCGAAGCGCGCTAGTTAGGGGCGGGCCACCGATGCTCGACGCCTCCAGCGTCTCACCATTGATCAGCCCGAAACCCGGCTACGGGTTTCGGGCTGAAATCGCAGTCACGAAACGGTTCAGGCTCTCTTCGACATAGGCGGCTACCTCGATCGTGGGATCAAAACTCCACCACAGCAGCGAGCCTTGCCAATGCGAAGCCATCAACAGGCCGATGTCAGGTGGGGCACTGCCGGTTGAGGCAAAGCAGGCGTCGAGCACGTCGCACAGGGATGCCTTCCAGGACGCGCCGCGTGCGCGAAGCAAGGGGTCGCGCAGGTCCTCGCGCAGCACGAGCAACCCCTCGGCATAGGATTCGATGCCGCCATAGTCACGCGACAACGCCACCAGCAGCCCGATCGCTCCAGCCGGCGATCTTGGGGCGGCCGCGGCCAGCCTTTCCGTCTTGCCGTCCAGCCGGTCCCATGCCTGCAGCAAGGTCCTCTGCTTCAGCGCGGCCTTGCTCTTGAAACGCTGCACCAGGGTCGAGCCGGAAAGCCCGCACGCCTCGGACAGCCGCTCGAAGGTGAGCGCCTCCGGGCCATGCGCGTAAATCAGCCTGTGCGCTGCTTCGAGCACGTCTTCATCGGACTGGGTTTTTGGCCGAGGCATCTTGACATCCATTTATAACCGAATGATCGTTTATATATTACAATGGTGACAAAAACCAGCGCCTGCCTGGTCGAATCGAGATTTGGGAGAACGTAATGACGCTTCAAGGAAAAGTCGCTCTGGTCGCCGGCGCTACGCGTGGGGCCGGCCGGGGCATTGCGGTCGAACTGGGTGCAGCGCGCGCGACCGTCTACGTCACCGGCAGGTCGACGCGCGGCAATCCATCCGAATATGCCCGCCCGGAAACCATCGAGGAAACGGCTGAGCTGGTCACAGCGCTTGGCGGCAAAGGCATTGCGGTGCGGGTCGATCACCTGATCTCCCAGGACGTGGGCAAATTGATCGACCGGATCCGCGCCGAACAGGGCCGCCTCGATATATTGGTCAATGACATATGGGGCGGCGAAAAGCTGTTCGAATGGAACAAGCCGGTCTGGGAGCACAATCTCGACAATGGGCTGCGCATGCTCAAGCTCGGCATCGACACGCATCTGATCACCGCCCACCATGCGTTACCGCTCATGATCGAGCGTCCCGGCGGGCTGCTGGTCGAAGTCACCGACGGCACCGCCGAATACAATGCCGACCACTATCGGCTGTCGCCCTTTTACGATCTCGCCAAGGTCTCGGTGACGCGTATGGCATGGGCTCACGCCAAGGATCTCGCCGCGCATGGCGCCACTTCGGTCTCGCTGACGCCCGGCTGGCTGCGGTCCGAAATGATGTTGGAGGCGTTCGGTGTCACCGAAGAGAATTGGCGCGAGGCGACCGCAAGGGTGCCGCACTTCGTCATCTCGGAGACACCGCGCTTCATTGGCCGCGCGATAGCGGCACTGGCTGCGGACCCGGATCGCTCGCGCTGGAACGGACAGTCGCTATCGAGCGGAGGGTTGGCGCAGATCTATGGCTTCACCGATGTCGACGGCTCGCGCCCTGATGCCTGGCGCTATGTTCCGGAAATCCAGGATGCCGGTAAGCCGGCCGACGCGGCGGGGTACCGCTAGATTGGTTGAGGACCGCGAGCCGACAGCCGCTTCAGCTTCAAGCCGAGCGACCATCGAAATCGATCACCGGCACAGCGTCCAGATCGAGATCGTCGATGCAATGGAGATTGACGTAGGCGCTTCGTTCGCCCCCTTCGCTGACGTCCTCGGCGAAGGGATGGATGCCGCAGGTCCGGCAGAACCGGTGGGCGATGACATGGTTGCCGAAGGCGTATTTGCCAAGATCGTCGCCCCAGGCAAGCACCCGCAATGCCTCGCGCGGCACGGCCCATAGCAGCGCGCCCTTGCGCGAGCAGATCGAGCAATTGCATCGCACGGCGCCGGTCAGATCGCCGTCGACCTCGAACGCGACCTTGCCGCAGTGGCAGTTGCCTTTGTAGAGCATGTCTTCCTCCTTCGGTCCGACTGGGGTGCAAATCCGCCCATGCCGGGTTATGTCTCGCCGAGCCACGTATTGGCTGTTGCCTGTAAGACGTTGCAGGCGCCTGGAGTCCGACACCGAAAATGCAATCCGTCCGCGACCGCCTCGAAGTCGTCCTTTCGCGTCTCGCCGTCCGCGCGGACAATGAAAGCGTGTTCGTAAAGCTCTATCCGGAAGCCGCACGGGCAGCAGCCGATGCCGCCGATGGTCGGCGCAGAGCCGGCGTGACGCTCGGGGCCGCTCGACGGAACAATTCTGTCGATCAAAGACCTGTTCGATGTCGCCGGTGAGCCGACCACGGCCGGATCATTGTTGCTCAACACCGCGGCGCCGGCGCTGCGGGATGCCGTCATCGTGCAACGATTGCGGCAGGCGGGCGCTGTCATCTTCAGCAAGACCAATATGACCGAATTCGCCTTCACCGCAATCGGCGTCAACCCGCATTACGGCACGCCCGGCAATGCGGCCGACGCCAGCCGGATTGCGGGTGGCTCATCCTCCGGCGCCGGTGTTTCCGTCGCCGAAGGCACGAGCGAGATCTCGATCGGTTCTGACACCGGCGGTTCGGTGCGCATTCCGGCATCGCTGAACGGTGTCGTCGGGTTCAAGCCGACGGCACCCCGGGTGCCGCGTGATGGCGTTCTCTCGCTGTCGGCCACGTTGGACTCTATTGGCCCGCTTGCCCGCACCGTCGCCGAATGTGCCGCAGCCGACGCGGTGATGGCGGGCGAGGAGACTGTGGCTCTGGTTCCGCTTCCGTTTGCCGGACTGCGCATCGGCATTCCGCGCGGCGCGCTCTTCGAGGATACGGAAAAAGAGGTCTTGGCGGCGTTCGAGCGATGTGTTCGCAAGGTAGAGCTTGCGGGTGCATACCTCGCCGATCTGTCCATCGATGACCTCCTTGCCGATTTGCGAGGGGTAACCAAGCGGGCCTCGATCGCGGCAATGGAGGGCGCCGCGGTACATGCAGATTGGCTGGCGACAGGTGTGACGACGCCGGTCGATCCGCGGGTGAGCGAGCCGTTGTCGCGCGCCGCCGCCGTTCCGGCCACGGCCTATATAAGGGCAATCCGCCGCCGCACGGCGCTTGTCGCCGCCATGGACGAGCGGCTGGTGTCCGTCGATGTGCTGGCCCTGCCGACCACACCGGTCATCGCGCCGACCATCGTGTCTATGACCAGCGACGAAGCTCTATGTATGCGTACGGAAGGCCTTCTGTTGCGCAACACGCAGGTCGCCAACCAGTTCGACCTCTGCGCGATCTCGCTGCCGATGCCGGGAATGGCGCGCCCGGCCGGGCTGATGCTGGTGGCGCGCCACGGCCACGACCACCGTCTCCTGCGCATCGCGGCGGAGTCGAGGCACTGCTTAAAGCGCGTCGCGTCTGAACGGGTTCATGCGACGCGCTTTAAATTCTTGTTTCTTGCATGTCGTTATCGCAAAACCGCTGCGCACTTGCGCAACATGCATTAGCCGTTGAGGTGCTCAGATATCGGCCGGAAACCGCCGCCGGTAGTGCTCGACCACTTCGGGATTGCGCAGATTGACCGGCAATTTGTTGGCCAGCACCAGCAAGGCTTCATCAGCCGAACCGACGCCCATGCGCATCATCGATTGCTCGGTGATGCCGGCCATGTGCGGCGTGACGATGACATTGTCGAAGCCGAAATAGGGATGATCTGAAGGCAGCGGCTGCGTCGCAAAGACGTCGAGCGCGGCACCGCCGATGCTGCCCTTTTGCAGGGCTTCGATCAGCGCATCGTCGTCGATCACCGGCCCGCGCGAAATATTGATCAGCAGCGCATGTGGCTTCATTCGACCGATGCGCTCGCGGTTGATAAGACCGCGCGTCTCCGGTGTCAGCGGGCAGCACAGAACGACGATGTCGCTCTGCTCGATCAGTGCGTCGATCGACAGGAAGCCCACCCTGTCGAGCGCCGGCCTCATGCTGCGCGTCGTCGCTACCACGTTCAGGTCGAAACCATGTGCCGCGATATGGCCGACTGCCTGTCCGATGGCGCCGAAGCCGACAATGCCGATCGTTTTGCCGGCGAGCTCGCTGGCGAGAATGGTGTGGTCGCGGCCGGCCAGCCAGCCCTTCGCCCGCAAGTCGCGGTCCACCATGCGGAAACGCCGAAGCAGCGCCAGAGCCGCGAACATCACGTATTCGGCGACCGACCGTGCATTGACCGCCGGCACGTTTGCCACCAGCACTCCGGCTGCAGTGGCCGCTTCCATCGGAACCATGTCGAGCCCGGCGCCGTGGCGGATCGCAGCCCGGAGCTTCGTAGCACCTTCGAAAAGCGCTGATGGCAGCGGGGCGCGAACGATGATGATATCGGCGTGCCTCGCCTCGGCGGCCAGCGTGTCCGCATCGAGGGCGGAAGCGACGACGAGTTCGCCGGCACCAGTCAGCATGGCGGAGGCGCGCGGGTGCAGCGTGTGCGTCAACAGGATTTTAGGCATATCAGACCTGTTCGAGTGCTGGGCTGTGAGGTTCTGCCTCGCCGCCCTCGATCAGGCCTTTCCAGTAACTTTCCGCGCCTTGTAGATGGGCACTCATCAGCGCCTGGGCGAGATTGCCGTCGCGGCGCAGCAGCGCCTCGTAGATCTGGATGTGTTCGGCATGCGAGCGCACGCTGCGTTCGGGATCGTTGAAATAGATCGGCAGGCGTTGCTCGCCCATCATGTAATAGACGCTGCATATGTTGTGAAAAACGCTGTTCTTGGTTGCCCGCACGATTTCAAGGTGAAATTCGCGGTCCTCCTTGGCGAGGCCCTCGCCTGCCGCAATGCGCTCTTCCGACGCCTTCAGGATTTCGCGCAGCCGCTCGAAATTTTCCTCGGTAGCGCGCGAACAGGCAAGCTCGGCGGCCTTGATCTCGTGGATCTTGCGCAACTCGACCGTCTCGTAGATCTGGATCGGATCAAGCGGCAGGCCGGCCCTGGCAAAAAGCGCCATCGCCTCGACGCTGGCCTGCTTGGTGTCGATGTAGATGCCGGACTTGGCCCGGCGCTCGACGATGCGCATAGCTTCGAGGATGGCCAGCGCCTCGCGGATCTGGCCGCGGCTGACGGCGAAATGCTCCGCCAGTTCACGCTCCGACGGCGTTCGGCCCGTCGCCTTGTCGGAGTGGGAGAACAGATAGGCAGCGAGTTCCGCGAGAAGGTTCTTTTCTTTCATGATCAGCCGCGTAGCGCGTGCGCCTCCAGGAACCGTTCCGAAAGGGTGAATCCCAGTCCGGGCTTCTCCGGGATCGCTATCATACCGTCCTTTGCTTCGACAGTCTCCTCGATCAGATCGTGGATCATCGGGTTGGCGCCGAGCGAATACTCGATGGTAAAGCTAGCCGGCGAAGCAGCGCAGACATGCAGCCCGGCAAAGAAGCAAGGCGCGCCAGCCCACAGATGCGGCGCAAAGCGCAGATTGAAGGCGCTGGCGATGGTGCCGATCTTTATCGCCTCGCTGATGCCGCCGCAAAAGGCCGGGTCAGGCTGGAAGATATCGGCCGCCTTGAGCGTGGCGAGATCGCGGAAAGCATAGCGCGTCGCTTCGCTTTCGCCGGTGGCGATCGGGATGGAGCCGGACGCCCGCACTTCGGCCATGCCGGGCTTGTCGTCGGCGATGACCGGCTCCTCGAACCAGGCCAGATCGAGATCGCCGGCGAGACGGATGAAGCGCTTGGCTTCCGCCACCGTATAGGTGCCATGCGCATCGACCATCAGGTCGACCTCGGGGCCGAGCGCCTGTCTTGCGGCGCGCACGCGGGCGGCGGAAAGATGCGGAGCGCCGTCCATCGCGCCGATCCGCATCTTCAGCGCCTTGAAACCGCCCTTGGCGATATAGGATTTTAACTGGTCGCCGATCGCCTCGGTGGAGGCCCAGCCGCCGGAAGCATAGGCGGGCATGCGGTCGAGCTTGCGGCCGCCGAGCAGCCGCCAGACTGGAACCCCCTGCGCCTTGCCCAGAATATCCCACAACGCGATGTCGACGGCGCTGATCGCAGCGACGCTGATGCCGCGCCGCGCCAGTTGCGGCATGGCGTGGCCGTTTTGCGCGGCACTGTCGTGGCGCACGCCATTGTAGAGCATCTCCCAGATCACCCCGATGTCGGCCGGATCGCAGCCGATCAGCTGCGGGCCGACCTCGTGGTTCAGCATGTGGACGAGGGCGCCATAGCTGCCGGTGCTGCCGGCAGCATTCTTGCCTTCGCCCCAGCCGACCAGCCCGTCGTCGGTCTCGATGCGCAGGATGGCGGCGTCAAACGTCGTCACCTGACCGAAGTCGCTGCGGTGCTGCTTCGCGGCTTCGATCGGTATACGGACCCACCAGGCTTGGACCGTCTTGATGCGCATGTTCATCCCCGGCCTTGCCGCCGGTCAGGGCGGAAGGCTCATTCTCAAACGGACCGACTACTTGATCAGCGGCAGCAACGTTTCAGCGTTGATACGCATCTGATCGGTGTAGAACTTTTCCGTCAGCACGCTGGAACCATGGTCCTGAATGAATTTGAGCTGCTCCGGCGAGATGTCGACCGGATTGCGTTCGACCATGTCGGGATAGGGAGCAGCCGGCGTGCGGTCGACGGGGGCGACGAACTCGTTGGTCAGCGCGCCGTCGTAACCGACCTCCTTCAGCGTGCCGACGATCTTCGGCCAGTCGATCTGTCCGAGACCGGCGGCGAAGCGGTTGTTGTCGGCGACATGGAAGTCGAACAGGCGCTTGCCGACCTGCCGGATGGCGTCATAGACGTTAAATTCTTCCATGTGAATGTGGTAGGCGTCGAGGCAGACGCCGCATTCGGGGCTGACTGCATCGGCCAGCGCCAGCGCCTGGGCGCCACGGTTGAACAGATAGGTCTCGAACCGGTTGAGCGGCTCGACCGCGATCTTGACACCGACCTTCTTGGCATGGGTGAAGCATTCCCTGGTGGCGTCGACCACCCATTTCCATTCTTCTTCTTCGGTGCCGTCCGGCACCACCTTGCCGACGGTGGCGGGAACCAGGGTGATGATCTCGCCGTCGAGTTCGCTTACCATCGTCAGCACATCCTTGACGTACTGTACGGAGCGCTCGCGCTGGCCCTGGTCCTTGGCGGCGAGATTGCGCTCGCCCAGCATCAGCGTCACCGCCCCCCAGCAGCGGATGCCGTGCTCCTTCAGGAGCGCGCGCGTCTCCTCGGTCTTGTATTGCTCGGGCTCGCCGGAAATTTCGATCGACTCATAGCCGAATTTCTTGATGCGTTTGAGCGTCGTCTCCAATGGTTCCGCCCGCATCCAGTTGTGCGTCGAAAGATGCATGGTCTGTCCTTCCCAGAATTCGCCTGTAACAGTTCGCCTGCGACGCACTCCACCAGAGTGCGTTGCATGATTTTCTCCCCAAGGCGCTCCAGAATTTGTCGTAAACTGGTTCGACCAATTGGGCGTGAAAAGAGGTCTACAGCAATTTCAACTGGACGGCAAGAAATCCTACAAGGCAGCCCCGGTCCATGATTATTTCATTGATAAAACTGGCGTATTAGTCCGCTGCCCGGCAATTTTCGCAGCGCTGGTTGCGAGTGGCACCGCTTGACCAAATGACCATATTTGGTAATACCAGAATAGCGGTGCGTACTAGCGCCTGTCGAGAAAAGACCAAAGAGGCTGGCCCTGCTTTCAATCGGCGCTATGCTTGGTCGTGGATAATTAGGGAGGATGCCGATGCCGTCGACAATGAAGGGTCCTGGGCTGTTTCTGGCGCAGTTCGCAGGCGATGCCGCACCGTTCAATTCGCTGCCGGCGATCACCAAATGGGCGGCCGGGCTGGGCTACAAGGGCGTGCAGATCCCGACCTGGGACAGCCGGCTGTTCGACCTCGAGAAGGCGGCGTCTTCCCAAGCCTATTGCGACGAAGTGAAGGGCATCTGCACCGAGGCGGGCGTTGAGATCACCGAGCTGTCGACGCACCTGCAGGGACAGTTGGTGGCGGTGCATCCGGCCTATGACGCGCAGTTCGATGGCTTCGCGCCGCCTGCGGTGCACAATAATCCTAAAGCCAGGCAGCAATGGGCGGTCGAACAGATGAAGTTCGGCGCCAAGGCTTCGAAGAATCTCGGGCTTAAGGCGTCGGTGTCGTTTTGCGGAGCGTTGGCCTTCCCCTACCTTTATCCTTGGCCGCAACGGCCGGCGGGATTGATCGAGGAAGCATTTTCCGAACTGGGAAAACGCTGGAAGCCGATCCTCGACGTCTATGAGGACAATGGCGTCGACGTCGGTTACGAAATCCATCCGGGCGAGGACGTCTTCGACGGTGCGACCTTCGAGATGTTCCTCGACGCGGTGGGCGGCCACAAGCGCTGCAACATCAATTACGATCCGTCGCATTTCCTGTTGCAGCAGCTCGACTATCTCGAATTCATCGACATCTATCACCAGCGGATCAAGGCGTTCCACGCCAAGGATGCCGAGTTCAATCCGACCGGCCGGCAAGGCGTCTATTCCGGTTATCAGAGCTGGACGAACCGGGCCGGGCGTTTCCGCTCGCTCGGCGACGGACAGGTGGATTTCGGCGGCATCTTCTCCAAACTCGCCCAATATGACTACGATTCATGGGCGGTGCTGGAATGGGAATGCTGCCTGAAGCACCCCGAGGATGGCGCGGCCGAAGGCGCTCCCTTCATCCAGCATCACATCATCAGGGTGACGGAAAAAGCATTCGACGATTTCGCCGGCGGCGCGACCGACAAAAAGGTGCTGCGCGCCATGATGGGAATCTAGCGCTTTTTTCCCTCCCTCGAGGGAGGGTCGATCCGCGCAGCGGATCGGGGTGGGGT
>NZ_RZSU01000096.1:0-23678 GCF_003997585.1 Mesorhizobium sp. M5C.F.Cr.IN.023.01.1.1
AAATGGGACACATATATGAATGTCGTCTTGCGATCCTTTGCCAGATTTTTGACAACCTGGTGCAGGTGTTCGATTTCGGTGGGGGTCAGGGAGGATGTAGGCTCGTCCAGCACGATCAGTCGGGCATTTCGGGAAAGTGCCTTCAGTATCTCCACCTGCTGTTGATCTGCGATGCTTAGCGAGCCGACCTTCGCATTTCCATCGAGGTTGAATCCGAGCTGGTCACGCAGCTGGTTGAATTCCCGCAGGTTCGCCTGGCTTCGCAGAAACCCCAGTTTTGTCGTCTCGCGCCCAAGATAGACGTTGGCTGCGACACTCAATTCCGGGCATAGGATCAGCTCCTGCTGGACGACAGCAATGCCGCGCTCAATCGCTTCACGTAGTGACGACACCGAGCTGCCGTCACCATCGTAGATCACACGCCCACCGCTTGGCTGAAGAATCGCGCCGACCACTTTTCCCAGCGTAGACTTGCCCGCCCCATTCTCGCCCACGAGGCCGTGAATGCTTCCACTGCGGATTTCAAACGTGACATTCTCCAGCGCAATGGCGCCCGCAAAATGCTTGCTGACATCGTCGACAAGGATCTGCATCGTGCGCCCCTAGCCATCCCACTTCGATGACCAGTCTGGGTGGGCACTGAGGTTCTTCTTCGTGGCGATTGCTGCACCGACCGGCGAACGCGTTTCCAAATCGATGATGGATTCGAATTCTTCACCGCGTATGGCTGCGATGATGTTCTTGCCACCGAGATAGCCTTCCATGTAGGGCAGTTCCACATAGGTACCGTACCAGCGTCCTTCGCCGATGGCCGCTATCGCTGTTTGCGTAGCACCTAGACCGATAAGTTGAACGCCATCACCGCCTACCTTCATACCTGCAGCCGTCAGCGCAACTTCTGCGCCTGCCACCGCCTGGTCGGCGAAAGAGGTGACGACGTCAAGGTCAGGATTCGACTGCAGCAAGTCCTGCGTAACCTTTAGCCCAAGCTCCCTTCCCCACCAGGTGTCCTGTGTCGAGACGACCTGAATCGAGGGATACTCCGCAAGGTGTTCGTTAAACGCCTCGATCTTGGGTACGTCCTGGGCTGCTGACCGGCTGCCGACCAGCAGCGCGACCTTGCACGGGTCTCTGTCCTGGCAGGCTTCCACGGTGGCTTCCGCCAGCCGAAGCCCGATGCTTGCCACATTGTAGCCGACGAATGTCGTCAGCCCCTCGACCTGGAATCTATCGGTTATCGTCGGGTCAGGCCCCAGCGGATATTCGAGCGAACCAAACTTGATCCCTGCTTCGATCGCCTGTTCGGCGGCAGGAACTACCGAGGAATAGCCCATCGGCAGGATCAACATTCCATCAAACCGACCGGAGGCGACCGCGTCTTGGACCTGGTTGAACTGCCTGTCCGCCTCAAACGCGCCGTCGAAGAATTCAACTTCGGCATCTCCTGCTTCTTGCGCCGCGTCCTTTAGCCCTTCCAGGCTAGCCAGCGTGAAGGCATTGTCGGCAGCGAAGCCGAACAACGCAATGCGAATGGGATCGGCAGCATGTGTGGGCCCGGACAAAACCGCTGCGAGAACCGCTAGGGCTGCTATGCTATGGTGACGATTCATCTGACTTCTCCTCCCGTCACAAGGACATGCCCAACATAGCAATGGGCCGGAGGCCCGCTAATATCAAACTTTCGGCGGCTACGTTGGAATTGGTATGAGCCATGTCGCCTCAACTCTGGTTTCATAGTCAGCGGATAGACCAATTGGCCGCTTTTTCGCGATGCGGCTAGGCAGCCCCGTGGCATGAGCTGACCGGCTACAATGCGCGTGTCCATGCGCGATTAGGGAATCTACGATGATACGTGTGGGAATTGATGTCGGAGGAACTTTCACCGATTTCGTGCTGATGGACACGGAATCGGGAGAGGTCATGTACTTCAAGGAGCCGTCGACGCCGCACGATCCATCTGAAGCTATCGGAAGGGGACTGGCCAGTGCGCTAGCGAATTTTGATCTGAAAGCCGAAGACATCGCATTCGTCGGCCACGGAACGACTGTCGGCACGAACATGGTTATCGAACATCGCGGCGCTAAGACCGGACAGATAACCACTAAAGGATTCCGTGACGTCCTGGAGATTGGCCGACAGGTGCGGCCCGACGTATATGACTATCGCGTAGTCAAGCCGACGCCTTTGGCTAGGCGGCAGTACCGTATCGAGGTCTCGGAACGCGTTGATGCTCGCGGAAAGCTCCTCGTGGAACTTGACGAGGCCGAGCTGCGGCGCGGAGTGGAATACCTGGCCCGCGAGGGCGTCGAAGCGGTCTCCATCTGCTTCCTGCACAGCTACTTGTATCCAGAACACGAAATCCGCGCCGAAAGCATCGTGCGGGAATTGATGCCGCGTGCGTTCGTCAGTCGATCAAGCGACATTTTGCCGGAATTTCGCGAATATGAACGATTTTCGACCACAACGGCCAACGCCTTTTTGGGGCCGAAATTCGAGAACTACCTTGCACAGCTGGTCGAGAGACTGGCGAAGTTGGGGATATCGGCAAAACCCTACACGGTTCACTCGAATGGCGGGCTTATGTCGATAGATACGGTTCGCCGCTACCCCGTTCGCACCTGCCTTTCGGGGCCGGCGGCCGGGGTAATCGGTTCCGCCGCCGTCGCAGCGCAGGCCGGATACAAGAACGCCATCACCTTTGACGTCGGCGGCACAAGCACGGATGTATCTCTTATTACCGATGGAACGGCGCATTTTACGACAAGTCGTGACGTGGCGTCTTATCCCATCAAGACGCCGATGGTGGATATTCACGTTATCGGCGCCGGCGGCGGCTCTGTTGCTTACATCGACAATGCCGGTGCATTGCATGTGGGACCACGAAGCGCCGGGGCCGTACCGGGGCCAGTTGCGTATATGCGAGGCGGTGTCGAACCCACGTTGACCGATGCCAACGTTGTCCTGGGGCGTCTTAATCCTGTCGCGATACTGAACGGGACTATGCCCATCGACCTCAAGGGCGCGCGGAAGGTTATCGAGGAAAAAATCGCCACACCGCTGGGAATGAGCGTGGAACAGGCAGCATATGGGATCATACGGATTGCCGTCTCGAACATGGCCCGCGCCATCCGCTCGGTGACAACGCAACGCGGCGTCGATCCACGCGAATATGCATTCATAGCCTATGGCGGCGCCGGGCCGTTGCACGGCGTTGAAACGGCGATCGAATGCGGGCTGTCCAGGGTCGTGGCTCCCACGGAACCCGGAACGATGTGCGCGCGCGGTATACTCGTTTCCGATACCAGCCTCGATTTCGTTCAAAGCAAGATCCGCCCCTTCGTTCGCGACTGCTGGTCGAGCATCACGGCGGAAATGGAAGTTCTTCGCGGCGAAGCCGAGCGCTGGCTGGCCAGCGAGGACGTTCCCGAATCAAAACGCCAATATGAGAATGTGTTGGAGGCACGCTACTTTGGACAGAACCATGAAGTGCAGGTCCCACTCTCTCATCCGCTGCCCGATGCGGAGACGTTCTTGCGCGAATTCGAACACGCACACCGCAAGGAGTACGGCTATTCGCTTCCGGACCGCCAGATCGAGCTCGTAAACTTTCGGGTCCGTGGATCTGCCAAACCTTCTGGAAAGACCTGCAATCCCCGTCAATCGGTCGGCGAGCTCGAGACGGCTGCCGTTGGACGGCGCGAATTCTTTGTCGACCCGGATGTCAAATGGGTGGATGCGGCTGTGTATGCACGCGACAGGATTCCGGTTTCGGCGCGGATCGACGGGCCCGCAATTGTCGAAGACATGAGTTCTACCTGCGTGATTTTCCCCAACCAGTCTGCGTTTGTCGACAATGCAGGAAATCTTATCATCGAGCTGAACAATGGTGGCGGAGAATAGTACAATGGCATTGACCATCAAACATGGCGAGAGCGGCCAGGTCTCCGATCCGATTGCGATGGAAGTATACAACAATCGCCTGATGACAATTGTTGAAGGGATGTTACACATCCTGGTGCGTTCATCTTTCTCCACGAACGTCAAGGAGCGGCGCGACTGTTCCGTAGGGTTGTTCGACGCTTCCGGCCGGGTTCTCGCACAGACAGCCCACACCCCCCTCCACCTGGGCTCCACAGTCGGCGCAGTTTCCCAATTGCTGAAGGAGTTTCCGCTGGAGCAAATCGGAGACGGCGACGCCTTCATGTGTAATGATCCCTATGTTGCCGGGGGTACCCACCTCCCCGACATCACGGTGGTATCGCCTGTCTTCCACAATGGCAGGCTCTCGTTCTTTCTCGCAAATATCGCCCACCATTCGGACGTCGGGGGCGCGGTTCCCGGTTCCATTTCCGGTACTGCCCAGACGATATTTGCCGAGGGAATCCGTATTCCGATTGTCCAATTGCGCCGCAAGGGCGAGGTTCAGAACGATATCGTTCGGCTTGTCACGCTAAATACGCGTGATCCCAAGGAGCGCGAGCTCGATTTGGGGGTGCAACTCGCGACGAATGACCGTGGCGTTGCCATGGCTCAGGAACTCCTGGATCACATCGGAGATGACCGTCTTACGGCAGTGGTAGAGGATATGCTCGCCTACACGCGGCAGCGCCTCCGCAATCAGCTCGCAACAATGGCGCCCAAAGAGGCCAGCTACCAGGCATTCCTCGACGACGACGGTATTGGCGATGAGCCGGTAAGGATCGCCGTTCGGGTAGCCGTTTCAGGCCGGAAATTGTCTTTCGACTTTTCAGGCACCGGTCCGCAAGCCACGGG
Organism: Mesorhizobium sp. M5C.F.Cr.IN.023.01.1.1; assembly: GCF_003997585.1. Taxonomy (NCBI): domain Bacteria; kingdom Pseudomonadati; phylum Pseudomonadota; class Alphaproteobacteria; order Hyphomicrobiales; family Phyllobacteriaceae; genus Mesorhizobium; species Mesorhizobium sp. M5C.F.Cr.IN.023.01.1.1. The sequence goes on from NZ_RZSU01000096.1 coordinate 4,774, forward strand.
CGCAATGAACGTACCCTTCAATGCGCTCCAAGCGACCGTGGTGTATTGCGTCAAAATGATGATCGATCCGGGGTTGATGCCCAATCACGGCATTTTCGACTGCATAGAGATTCAAACGTCTGGCCGATCGATCGTCAGTCCCGCGCACCCCGCAGCCGTCGGCGCACGATCGATCACCGCGAATAAGGTCGCGCGCGCGGTGATTGGGGCGCTTGCGCAAATGCTGCCGCAAGAGCGCGGAATCGCGTCGGGTCAGGATATCGTCCCCGGCATCTGCTTTGCCGGTAAGCGAAGCAATGGCGACGATTATGTCTATATGGAAACCATTGGGGGAGGATCTGGAGGGACGGCGGAAGTCGACGGGATGGACGGCGTGCAACTTCACGTTACCAATACTTCCAATTTACCGGTCGAAGCCCTGGAGCACGAATACAATCTTCTCGTCGACGAGTACGCACTGGTGGAGGACAGCTGTGGCGCGGGCAAGTACCGAGGTGGTCTCGGCATAGCACGTCAGATTGCCGCTACTGAGGATGACGTCGTCTTTTCGGTGCGTTCTGATGGCCATATCTACCCGCCTCCCGGGCTGCGCGGCGGTCAGGATGGGCGTTGCGCAAAAACACTGTTCAACTTTGGATCGGCTGAAGAACGCGAGATCCCTTCAAAGACCGCCAATCTGGTCCTCAACTCCGGTGACAGCATAAGGATCGAAACGCCCGGCGGTGGCGGATATGGTTCCGTCGACGAGCGAAGCGAGGAGCAGATCATCGAGGACATCGAGAACGGCAAGACGTCGCTGGCATTTGCGAAGAAAGCCTACGGCACGGCACGACTAGAGGAGATACTGAAGAAATTCGAACAACCGGCCTTTGACGCAGTCAAAGCGGCCGAATGATCTGACGTCCATTTGCATCCGCAGCAGCTATGAGCGCGCACAGAACCAAGTTCGATGTCGTCATTGCCGGTGGCGGTCTGGTGGGCATTTCCATTGCTCTTGGGTTGAGGCTGCGGGGCCTTGATGTACTTGTGCTTGATGGCTGCGATGGCGACAATCGTGCCGCGCGGGGCAATTTCGGCCTGATTTGGGTTCAGACCAAGGGGCACACCTTTCGACCCTATGCGCAGCTTTCGCGCAATGCGGCAAAGATGTGGCCGGCCTTTAGTTCGCAGTTGAAAGAATTGAGTGGAATAGACGTCGGCCTGGAGAGCGACGGAGCCTTCTATCTGTGCATGTCAGAAGCGGAATGGAAACATCGCGCGGAATTGATGAAAAAACAATTCGACAGCGACCTTCCTGTTGCCGGCGCTTATGAGATGATGGAGCGCGGCGAACTGGACAAGCATATTCCCGGTCTTGGAAATTCGGTAGTCGGCGGGTGTTACGGCCGTCTGGACGGCGCGGTGAACCCCCTGAAGTTCTTCCGGGCGCTGCATTCGGCATTTGGCGCAATTGGCGGCGAATACAGGGCATCAAGCGCTGTCACAGAGATCAGGCCAGCAGGGTCCGATTTCCAGGTAACGGCCGGGAGTTCGACATATAGCTGCTCAAAATTGCTCCTGGCCGCAGGGCTAGGCAACAACCACCTGGCACCGATGATCGACATCGCAATGGATGTAAGGCCCGTCAGGGGGCAGGTGCTGGTTACGAACAAGCTGCCGAAGTCGCTGCGTTATCCAACACACACAATCAGGCAGATGGGTGAAGGCGCCTTCATTGTCGGCGATTCTCGCGAAGAGGTGGGACTCGATGATGGAACTACGCCGGAGGTCATGTCAGCCATTGCAAGGAAGGCCATAGCATGTTTTCCGATGCTGGCCGATGCGCAGCTTTTGCGCGCCTGGGGCGGGCTACGAACGTTCACAAAGGATGGAATACCGCTCTACCTGCGCTCCGACTCTTATCCCAATGCCTATGCAGTGAACGTCCATAGCGGGGTCACACTGGCCCCCGTGCATGCGCAAGAGTTGGCGACGGCTATTGAAGAAGGAAGCTTGGAGGCCCGATTTGCGGATTTTTCAAGGAAGAGGTCATGAATTACCGCCCCATATTTCCTGAACAGCCCGCCGATCGGATAATGATCCAGGTCAACGGCGTGCCGGTAATTGCCAGAGTGGGTCAATCACTTGCACTGGCGCTGCTGGAAAACGGCCTCGACCATTTCAACGTCAATCCGATGTCCGGAAAACCGCGTCTGCCCTTTTGCATGATGGGCGCCTGTTTTGAATGCCGGATCATTGTCGACGGAGTGCGTGACGTTCTGGCCTGCAGGGCTGAAGTTCGTGATGGCATGGTCATCAAAACGCAGGACAACTGTCATGCAAAAGTATGATCTGGTCGTCATCGGCGCCGGACCTGCCGGATTGGCCGGCGCCTTACAGGCGCACGAACTCGGGCTATCTGTCGTGATCCTCGACGACGGCAAACGGCCTGGCGGCCAGATTTACCGCAATCTCGACAAGCTGACTGACAAGATGCGGCCGGTGCTCGGGAAAAGCTACCAGGATGGCGAAAGACTACTGAGAGCCGTCAAGCACATGGGCTTGGACATAAGGACCGAGGCGGTAGTCTGGCATATCTCGGCGGGGAAGACAGTCTATTTTGTGCAAAAGGACGAAGTGGCAGCGGTTGAAGCTGATGCCATAATGCTTGCCTCGGGCGCGCTCGAGCGCCCTTTTCCGGTGCCCGGGTGGACGTTGCCAGGCGTCATGACCGCGGGTGCAGCGCAAATAGCCATGAAATCCGGCGCGGCCATTCCTGCCGGACGTATCGTACTGGCGGGCTGCGGCCCGCTTTTGTACCTCGTTGCGGGGCAGTTGGCACAGGCTGGGGCTGACGTCCGAGCTGTGCTCGACACGACCCCACGCGGAAACTATTGGCGCGCTATTCGACATGCCGCCCTTGGTTTCACGAGCCTCAAGCAGCTTTTTGACGGTATTGGGATGATCCGCGCGATATCTGCTTGTGGGATACGCCGAATACGCCAGGTCGACGACCTCAGGATTCGCGGTGAAAACCGTGCGGAGGCGGTCGAATATTCCACGCCCCGCGAATCCGGAATTGTCGAAGCCGACTGCATTCTTCTCCACCAAGGGGTTGTACCCAACATACAGTTGCACCGACATCTGGGCTGCGAGATCAAATGGGATTATTCACAGCTCTGCTTTCACCCGACAATCGATGGCAACTGGCAGACGAGCGTGCCTGGCGTGTTCGCGGTCGGTGACAATGCGGGCATAATGGGAGCGAAGGCGGCGGAATACTCCGCGCGTTTGGCGGCACTGCACATCGCAAAAAGCAAGCAGCGGGTTGTCGATCCCAAGACCAAAACTTCTATCCAGAGAAAATTCCGCCAACTTACGGAAATACGAAAATTCCTGGATACGCTGTATCGGCCGCCGGTACAGTTCCGAATGCCGCCGCAGGAAAATACAGTGATATGCCGCTGCGAAGAAATTACCGCTGGCGAGATCACAGATTTGGCAGCCGCAGGCTGTGTAGGGCCGAACCAGGCGAAATTTTTCACTCGATGCGGCATGGGCCCTTGTCAGGGGCGCAATTGCGGGCTCACTGTCACGGAATTATTTGCGCACGCTACAGGAAAGTCGCCGAGCGAGGTTGGGTACTACACCATTCGTTCGCCGATACGGCCGTTGCGACTGGCAGCCCTCGCCCGGGTCGAAACGAATGGCGTCGCAGCGGATGTCGAGTTTTCCTGACGGAGCGTCCTAACTGGAGGCGCTTCCAAAGCGGTGACCTTGGTGGGGACGAGGGCATGCCATAATGAAGCCGAAGCTTTCGTGCGCGCTGATTGCCTTCATCCTGCGCCAATCGTGTGGTATCAGACCAAAATCGGTCGGCATTCGCTCGGCAGCGTTTGATGAAATTCAATCAGATTGAGGCATATCGCGCTGTCATGCTTGCTGGGAGTGTCAGCGACGCAGCCCATTTCCTGAACGTCTCCCAGCCCGGCATAAGCCGCCTCATCAAGGATCTTGAACGTTCGATTGGATTTGATCTGTTTGACCGAATTCCAGGAAGGATCGTACCTACTCCCGAGGGTGAGGCATTCTTCAAATATGTCCAGCGCACCTACACGGGCCTCCAGTATCTTGAAGGCGTGGCAAAGGACATTGCCAGCCTTAAGCATGATAGGCTGCGCATCGCTTCATTTCCCGCTGCATCACTCGAGGTGGTGCCGAGGTCCATCGTGCGGATGAACGCAGCTTACCCGGAACTCAAGATGAGACTTGAGGTACATAGCTCACTCAGGGTACTGGATCTGGTTTCCAGTCGGCAGGTCGATGTCGGGATTGCAGCTTTTCCAGTTGACTATCCGGGTGTCATTCTTGAGCGGGTATATGAACCTTTCTGCAAATGCATTCTGCCGGTGGGACATCCCAAAAGCGGCGCGGGAAGCATCTCACTGGAAGACCTGAAAGACGAGACAACGATCGGCATCTCGGAAGAACTGACAATCGGAAATGCGCTGGCTGCGGCGGCGGCTGTGTCGAACACAAAGATTCAAAATCTGATAGAAACCACATCCGATTACACGATCTGCAAAATGGTCGAAATGGGTTTGGGTGTCGGTGTTGTCGATCCCCTTGCGGCGTCGGTGTTCAGGGAGAGCAGCGTCGTAGCAGTTGAGTTCAAACCAGACATTAAGTTCGGGTTTGCGATTGTGCTATCGGAACACGCCATTCGATCCCGTGCGGTGGATAAATTCATCAAAATCCTGCATGAGACGGTAAAGCAGGCAATATATCCGGTGCGTGAATCTAACCAAAGTTCTGACAGCTAGGTCTCTAGGTTAGGCTATCAACCCGCCACTTTGCACATGCGCATCCTCGACGAACCCTTCAGGAGACGCCTTGGTATGGCTCCCGATAGATGCACGGCATCTGCGACGCAAGACGCAAAGCTGGTGCGCCGGCCCCAAGCGGTCCGGCGGTTTCACTTGGCTTGGCACGGCAGGGCACCCGATGATAAATGCTGTGCCGGAAATGACGGCAATGACGGGGCGATTGCCGGCCTAGAAACGAACCCGATCCCTTTGCTCGTTCTGTTCGAGGCGGTCTCGACAGGAACTGGTCCAGCTTGGAGCGCTCGCGCGGTGTGCAGTATCCATCTGCAATGTCTACGAGGCTCTATAGCGCTGTGCGCCGATCGCATCTCCTGCAGCAGTTTACCCTGGTCCAACACTCAGTTCCAGGCGATGCGATGCGGTCACCGGGGACAATCCTGGAAAGCATCTCCCGATAGTCGATGTACCAATTCACTTTCCCGAGTCGGGCAGCCACTGGCACTCAGGACAACCCCCTCGGCGCACATTCCGTCCACTCCTTTTCAAAAAATAGCCTTCCACCGGTCTTAATGCTGACTTGCACTTCATGGGTGTAATTTTTCGCGTCACTCACCGTTCGACAATTTGCCTCCACTTGAATATCGGTCGACGGGTGCTGTGGGCGATACAGACATTTCGCTTCGATGATTGTGTTCGCCGGGTCTCTATTCGAGATGGTGTAGGTAGATCTATTATACCCACCATTGGTAATGTCACCTGCCGCCAATTCGCACGTCACACTGTCACCTATCAAGTCGTGATGAAGCGCATAGGTGGGAATTGCGATGCTTTGAGGGGCCAATTGCGGATTGGCTGGCTCCAAGAAATCTGGCGGGCTCAAGCCCTCTTGGCCCTTGCCCGCGATTGGTAGAAGAATGCGCGACGGATTCCTGGGACCGCGATGGATCGTGTTATAAGCGGCCTGCCCCGTGGGCCAAGCATTCTGAAACGACGCGCTTGCTATAGCAACTCGAACCCTGTGTCCACGCTCAATCCTGTAGGCACAGTGCCTGAGGGTGAATTCGGTCTTCATCACCTTATTTGGAATGAATACGTCGCCATAGCCATTGCTGTTTCGACGGCTTGAGAGAACACCTCCATCCGTGATGAGACGCGAAGTACCGTCTGGTGCTACATCACAAAGCCGCGCAGCGAAGTATGCAACTTCGGCGGTGGAGGAGGCAAACAGAACAACCTTGGGCTCTCCAAGTAATTCCATCTCATCTGACAATGGGCCCATCTCATAAAGGACCGAATGGGCGTCGTCTAAGCGTTGATCTATCGACATGCCCCACGGACTGGTCGATCCTATTCCCAGCCGACCCGTCGTCAGCCCCACTGCCGGCCGATACTGGTAAGTTTCCGATCCCTCTTGCGGGGTTTCGGTAAGCGTGCCTGAATTTCCGAAATAGGCTGCAGTGTCGCTCACTCGATCGGGCGGCCATTTGGCCTCACTACGCCATACTCCTGCATCCTGTGAACAAATCAGCGCCGGCGTTTTCCATCCACGGACAAAGACGGTGACAGGAGGTTCGTTCGTAACGCCATTGTTGACGCCCTTAAGAAAGTGATCAAACCATCGAAGATATTCGTAGCGGCCATCGATCCTCGGCCCCGGAAATGCTTCTCTCGCTTCTGGGTAGTAGTGGCCCCAAGGACCTATGAGAATCTTGCGCGGGCAGCTTAAGCGCTGATAGGCATTCAGTTCCGCAGTCGCATACCAATCCGCCCAGCCCTCTATCAATAGTACGGCGCATTGCACCTGGTCGTAGTCCGGCGCGAGGCTTCTGCTGCGCCAGTAGGCTGGCTCATGCAGATTTCGGATAAAGCTCAGACCCCAAGGGGCGCTATTGCTCAATCGTTCCTGCCACATCCCGGCCCAGCGGTCGCCAGCGAGTGTAGCGTCGGGAGGTGAGAAGTTACTCGCAGTCATCCGTGGTGCATAGCTTTCGAACAGCCAAGGTCGAATGCACCCCCCTGGACTAGCAAATTCTGACGCCAGATCGACGCCCCCCGAACGAACAACAATCGCCTTGAGATGGGGCGGATTCTGTTTCGCGACCTGCCACTGGACTACCGCGCCGTAGGATAGGCCGATCATTCCCACTGAGCCTGTGCACCAGTCCTGCGTCGCGCACCATTCGACCATATCGTAGCCGTCGCGGCGCTCCTCTTCCGAATACATATCCGTGCTGAACCCCGATGAGCCTCCTGTGCCTCGCACGTCGTATTGGACAACAACATAGCCGCGTTCCGCCAGAAAAGGGATAACGGGAACGGTTTCGTCTCGATACTCTGACGGTACTGCGACCAGCTTCCGGTAGGGATTGTACTCGAGCACGGCAGGATACTTGCCTGGTGCAACGGGACAAGTGATTCGAACGTTCAGTTCCGCTCCGTCACTCATCCTGACTCGAACGCCAGTAACAACGCGAATAGCAAATTCGGCCCTAGAGGCGATAGTCAACGCCATATTGGTTCCTCCTTCTTGACCGATATGATTTGTATGTGATGATCTGGCCGCCGTTTCTGTGGGAGCTCACTAGTGAAATCCAAGCCGGCCCGCGGGGGCGTTCAAGGCTCGCCGTAGCCACCCCCACCGGGGGTCTTAATGATGCAAATATCGCCGGGGCGGACTTCGCAGGAATCGTTTCCGGCCAGGATTTGCGTTTCACCGTAGGCGCGCTGAACCAGATTCTCACCGGGCAGGCCGGGCTCGCCGCCGGAAACGCCGAAGGCACGTGTGCGCCGGTGAGACGATAGTACCGTCACCGTCATCGGCTCTAGGAAGCGCAGCCTGCGAACCACACCGTCGCCACCGCGATAGCGGCCCCGGCCGCCTGAGCCTCGGCGAACGGAAAACTCCTCGACACGCACCGGGTAACGGGTCTCAAGCACCTCGGGATCTGTCATCCGGGTGTTGGTCATATGCGAGTGTACCGCGCTCGCTCCGTCGAAGCCGTTGCCGGCGCCGGTGCCACCACAGATCGTTTCGTAGTTCTGATGCACGTCGTTGCCATAAACGAAATTGTTCATTGTGCCCTGTGAGCCGGCGAGAACGCCAAGCGCCCCGTACATTGCTTCGGTAATCGCCTGGCTGACCTCGGTATTGCCGGCAATCACCGCCGCCGGATATCGTGGGTTGATCATTGTGCCTTCTGGCACATGCAGGTTGATCGGCTTGAGGCATCCCTCATTCATAGGAATATCGGACCCTACCAGCGTGCGAAAGACATAGAGGACTACCGCCTTGCAGATCGCCAGCGGCGCGTTGTAGTTGCCGTCCTGCTGAGCCGACGTTCCGCTGAAGTCGATGCTCGCGGAGCGTTTCTCGCGGTCGATCCGAATCGCGACGCGAATGACCGCACCGCTGTCGAGCTCATAAGTGAACTCACTGTCGGTGAGGACGTCTATGACCCGCCGCACGGATTCCTCCGCATTATCCTGCACGTGCCTCATATAGGCGTGCACGACGTCGCGGCCGAACTTTGCGAGCACCTTCTGCAATTCGCGCACGCCCGTAGCGTTCGCAGCCACCTGGGCGGCGAGGTCGGCGATATTCTGGTCAATATTTCGGCAGGGATAGGGACCGCTGGATAGCAGTTTGCGGGTCTCCTCTTTGCGGAAGCGGCCATCTCGGACGAGGTAGAAATCCTCGATCAGCACGCCTTCCTCGTCGATATGCCTGCTGTCGGGGGGAGCGGAGCCTGGTGTTCGTCCCCCGATATCCGCATGATGGCCGCGGGAGGCAACGGCAAAGAGGATATTCCTTCCTTCTCGATCGAAGACCGGCGTGATGACCGTCACGTCTGGCAGATGCGTGCCGCCATTGTAAGGATTGTTCATCATCAAGACGTCACCCGGCCTGAGCTTCTCGCGATTATTGTGCAGCACGGTGCGAACACTCTCGCCCATCGATCCTAGATGCACCGGGACGTGCGGTGCGTTGGCGACTAGATTGCCCTCGGGATCAAAGACGGCGCAGGAGAAGTCGAGACGCTCCTTGATGTTGACTGAATAGGCGGTGTGCTGAAGCGTCACCCCCATCTGCTCGGCGATGGACATGAAGAGGTTGTTGAAGACCTCCAGCATCAGCGGGTCGGCCTCTGTGCCGATCGCCTCGGCCCGCTTCAGCGGCAGTACCCGGCGCAGCATCAGGTTTCCAAACTCGACGATCTCGGCCTGCCAGCCTGGCTCGACAACATTGGTGCCGGTCGGCTCGGTAATTATCGCTGGTCCGTCTACCTTGTCGCCTATCGCAAGTGACAGTCGGTCGACCAGCGGCACTTTCAACCATTCGCCCGCGAAATAGGTGTCGACCGTTTCCCGGCCGCGCGCCGCCCCGCCTCCGTTGATGACGTTCGTCGCTGCCGTCACGCCGGTCGCGAGAATCGCCTCGACGGTGATCAGCTCGACGACGAGATCTCCCTCAGGAAAGTAGCCGAAGCGATTGTGATGGGCTTCGTGGAAGGCAACACGCATTTCATCAGGCGACCCGTACGCGATCGGAAGCGCCTGATGCGCCCCGGCGGTACGGATATGGGCGGCGGCAGTGACACGAATCCGGGCCGGTTCGGCACCCTGCCGCTCGCCCTCCGCCCGCGCCTCTACCGAGAGGGCGGCGACTACCGTGTCTAACACGTCCGCCGCATCGAGCGGCCCACTAACCTGGCACTCGCGCATTGCCCTGATATCGGCAAGCCCCATGCCAAAGGCCGACAGCACGCCGGCGAAGGGGTGGATGAAAATGCTCTCCATGCCCAGCACGTCTGCGACGAGGCAGGCGTGCTGGCCACCGGCGCCGCCGAAGCAGTTCATAGTGTATTTGCTGATGTCGTGGCCGCGCTGCACGCTGATCTTCTTGATCGCATTGGCCATGTTCTCGACCGCAATGCGCAAGAAGCCCTCCGCCAACTGCTCCGGCGTCTTCTCCTCAAGGCCGGTCTCGCGCGAAATCTTTCGCGCGAGCTGGAGAAATTTGCCGCGGACAACCTCGGCATCTAGAGGTTGGTCAGCATTCGGGCCGAAAACATGCGGGAAAGCGCTCGGTTGCAACTTTCCGAGAAGCACGTTGCAGTCTGTCACCGTCAGGGGTCCACCGCGGCGGTAGCTCGCCGGCCCGGGATCGGCGCCTGCGCTTTCCGGACCGACTTGCATGCGGCCGTTGCGGAAGCTTAGGATGGAGCCGCCGCCAGCAGCGACGGTGTGAATGCTCATAATCGGAGCGCGGATGCGCACGCCGGCGATCTCGGTCTCGAGGTCGCGTTCATATTCGCCGCCAAAATGACAAACGTCGGTGGAAGTCCCGCCCATGTCGAAGCCGATCAGCCGATCGATGCCGATCGCCGCCGCGGTCCTCTCCATCCCGACGACGCCCCCGGCCGGTCCCGACAGAATTGCGTCCTTGCCCTGAAACAACCGGGCATCTGTCAATCCGCCGTTCGACTGCATGAACATGAGGGAGGTGGTGGCCCCGAGCGCGTCGCTTACCTGATCCACATAGCGGCGCAGTAACGGCGAGAGATAGGCATCGACGACGGTGGTATCTCCGCGCCCCACCAGCTTAATGAGACGGCTCGTTTCGTGGCTGAGCGAAACCTGGGAGAACCCGATCTCGCGGGCTATGCGACCGACGATAATTTCGTGATCAGGGTTGCGGTATCCATGCATGAACGCAACCGCGACGGACCTGAACCCACGCGAATGCGCTTCAGCGAGCAGGCGGCGAACCTCCTCCGCGTCGGGCACGACGAGCACCTTTCCGTCGGCATCCACGCGCTCGTCGATCTCCATGACCTCTTCATAGAGAAGCTGTGGGAGCTGAATGTTAAGATCAAACAAGCGCGGCCGGTTTTGATAGCCGATGCGAAGCACGTCCCCCATGCCGCGCGTAGTGACGAACAGTGTCCGCTCGCCTTTGCGCTCCAGCAGTGCGTTGGTGGCTACCGTGGTCCCCATCCTGACCGACTCGATAACGCCATCAGGGATGGGCTCGTGCTCGGCCAAACCCAGCAGATCGCGAATACCCTGAATGGCGGCGTCGCGGTATTGATCGGGATTCTCTGACAGCAGCTTGTGGGTCTTCAGCTCACCGTCGGGTGCGCGCGCTACGATATCCGTGAATGTGCCGCCACGATCCACCCAGAATTGCCACATGCGCCACGCTCCACTTTCCTCGACAAAGCCCAATTTTCAGTATACGTATCGGATACTGAACGGACAAGTCAACGGCAACAGAGAGTCACGGAGCGACGGAAACTCATCGAACGTGACATAAGTTTCGGTCGTGGACGGGAGGGCCCGACGGTCGGAAGTGTCTTGAGATTGTTGTTCGGACTGTGGATTCCAGGCGACGGACTGCAAACCGCCCAACGGTGCCCTTCTGAAGATCAGACGCGCGCACCGCCGCTCACAACCATAGTCGGATGGGAACACACATGCCGGGATGCAACGATGTGCAGCGCGCACCTGGAGATGCATATCCGTGGAGAGTAATTGTTTGCTGACGCCCTATGAAGGCCACATCCGTTTGCATCAACGCAGGCCGCCAGAGTAGTTTCCATACGCGACAGGAGGTGGGTTATGGACAGTATCGTTAAAAGCCGAGACGCTGGCAAAGTGTTCGCCGCGCTACGCCAGGACATCCTGAACCTTGCCTTGCCGCCAGGCACGGTTATCGAGGAAGCTACTATTGCAGCTCAGCATTCAGTCTCGCGCACGCCAATACGCGAAGCGATAATTCAACTTATTTCAGAAGGGCTGATCATACGCGACCGGCGGGTCGCCCGGGTCGCGCCACTAAACTTCGACGATCTGCCGAAGATCTATGATGCGTTGGTAGTGGCGAGTCGGCTCGCCCAGCGGCTCGCGGCCGAGAAGCGCACCGAGGCCGATCTGGCGGAGATCGAGCAACGGATGGGCGAGTTCGATGCTCTTTGCGAAAATGGTAATGGCGTGCAGCGTCAGGATGCCAACGTCGCGTTCCACATGAGTATAGCGCGGGCAGGGCGCAATCACTTCTTTTCCGATTTCTACGAGCGTATGTTGTTGACCTCAAGTCGGCTGTCGCGCGCTTGTTTCTCCAGCCACGGCTATTCGGGGGAGCTAGAGGATGGCGAGCTTATGCAGCACCTCATGGAAACGAGCCGCCAGCACCGGCTCATCTTCGAGGCAATCAGCGACCGCGATGTAGAGACTGCCGACAGATTAGCCGTCGAGCACCAGAACCTATCTTTCGCCAGGCTAAAGGTGGCTATTTTCTCGAGAGGCTCGCAGAGCTCGATCACAATGCCGCTGGACACGGCCGGTAGCAAGGCGGCTGGATAGTATCTGACGTCCACGGAGCATTTGGGCCATCGCTGGCCGTGCTCCCACGAATTGGCACCATGTTTCAAGTGACCGTTTGGTGATGTGTCACCTCACCCAGGATAAGGATCAAGGTCGGCACTGTTCGCTCTCCTCAGACGCATGCTGAGGCTCTACCGGCTCTGCTTACGCGACCGAACGGCGCCCCCGACGAGTTCCAAGTGGTTGCTACCACCCGAGCTTCCGAACTTCCGCCAACTCGCGAAGCTCATCAGGTACCCGCGCTGAAAATAAGGCTTGACCGCCGTGGCTCCGCTCGCCTGCAGTCGGAAAGCTACTATGATCAGCCGATATCCGCCCAACTCCGCTGACAGCTAGACACCGCCGGCAATTCGCGTCTACGCGCCGACACTCTATGACACAGCGGAACGTAAACGAGATCGTTCCCGATCATTCAGTAGGAGCCCTCACCTTCGGCCTCTGCCGGCAGCTTGGCAGTGATTGGTCCGGGAAACGTGAGCCTTTTCATTCACTCGCGGATCGGTATGGTGGGCACGTTTGCCTGATGGAACCCGAGTGAGGCGGGAGTTTCACGCTTGGTTCTGCGAGAGGCTGGAGGGTGTGCTTACACTGGCGTACTCACCCGCTATAGGTAGGTATCTTATCTCACAAACGAGCACTGGCTCAACAGTTGTTGCCGGTGGCGGCGCTGTTTGCGTCGGCTGGCGGGGCCGAAACCGAAATGGGCCTGAAAGGCGCGTGAGAAATGGCTGCGGTTGGAAAATCCGGTGGCAAGCGCCACCTCAACGAGCGGGAGGTTCGATTGTTGCAGAAGCTCGTCGGCCTTCTCCAACCGGAGTGACCGATAGAACTGCATCACGCTTTGTCCCAGCTGTTGCTTAGTCAGCCGCTCCAACTGCCGCGTCCCTATACCGGCCAGGTGGGCCAGGTCATCTAGGTTCAGCGGATCGGCGATGTGGCTTGTCATCAAGTCGACAATGGCGACCAGCGCGGGATGGTGTAGATCGTACTTGCGAGCCGGATCCAGCTGCTGCGGAGCCTCGGCCCGCCGGATGCCGGTGTGAATAAACCAGTCACTCACTGCACGTGCCAGTTCCACACCGTGATCCGAGGCGATCAGTGCGTGGGCCATGTCCAGGGGAGCCATGCCGCCGGCGCAGGTAAAGCGGTCGCGATCGATGACGAAGAGACGGCGTTCGATCAGCGCCTCGGGATAGATCTCGCGCATGACGTCGATATGTTGCCAGTGGATCGTGAACCGGCGTGACGTCATCACGCCGGCGGCAGCCAGGATCGCTGCTCCGCCTGATATCCCGCCTAGGGCTACGCCCGACCGGGCGAGCCGGCGTAGCCAGGCCAGGACCCCGTTATCCCGATAGGTAAGCGGATTGCCGCCGGCTACGACGAAGAGAACATCGAAATCGCCGACTGCTTCCGAAACAGGCACTGTCTCGAACGCGCCCGAGACGGAACTACGCGTCCAGCCGCCCTGGTCCGAGACGAAGCTGAGATCGTACAGCCGCCGCTCGCTGAGGAGATTGGCAGCGCGCAGCGGTTCCACCGCCGAGGCCGCGGACATCAGGGCATAGCCTTCGATCAGCAGGAAACCGTATCGCTGCGGTCTGCCGTAACGATCCCCGTCAATCATCCCAGGGGAATCCGTCCCATTCATCCTGCTGTATGTCCGACAGACGCACGCGGATGTCAATTTCAGAAACAACACTTCGCTCTTGCCGTGACATAGTCTCGGCAGTCCAAGGAGTTCTCGCTATGAGGTTTTCGGGCTTCCGCGTCTTTGCTGAAGCGCTCAAGGGGCACACCGGTTGGCGGCCGCTGTGGCGGAATCCCGAGCCCAAGCCCGCCTACGACTATGTCATCGTCGGCGGGGGGGGGCACGGCCTGTCGACGGCTTACTATCTGGCTAACAAATTTGGCCAGTCTCGTATCGCCGTTCTGGAGAAGGGTTGGCTCGGGTCCGGAAATGTCGGGCGAAACACGACGATCATCCGGTCGAACTACCTGCTTGCCGGCAACGAGCCCTTTTATGAGTTCTCGATGAAGCTCTGGGAAGGACTGGAGCAGGAACTCAACTTCAATGCGATGGTCTCCCAGCGCGGCATCATCAATCTGTTTCACACGGATGCGCAGCGCGATGCCTTCCGCCGTCGCGGCAACGCCATGATGCTGGCGGGTGCGGGCGCCCGGCTCCTAGGCCGCGAGGAACTGCGCGCCATGGTTCCGTTCCTGAACTATGACAACGCGCGCTTTCCGATCAAAGGCGGCCTGATGCAGCCCCGTGCGGGCACCGCGCGGCACGATGCCGTGGCCTGGGGCTATGCCCGCGGCGCCGACAGCCACGGCGTAGACCTGATCCAGAATTGCGAGGTGAAGGGTTTCCGGCTCGATCGCGGCAAGGTGCGTGGCGTGCAGACATCGCGCGGCTATATCGCCGCCGACAAGGTCGGCGTGGCGGTGGCGGGCTCCTCAGGCCGAGTCATGGCAATGGCCGGAATGCGGCTTCCGATCGAAAGCCATGTCCTGCAGGCATTCGTCACGGAAGGGCTCAAGCCCACCATACCCGGCGTGATCACCTTCGGGGCGGGCCATTTCTACATCAGCCAGTCCGACAAGGGCGGGCTTGTCTTCGGCGGCGATATCGACGGCTACAATTCCTATGCCCAACGCGGCAACCTGCCGGTGGTCGAGGACGTCGCCGAAGGCGGCATGGCTTTGATGCCCATCATCGGGCGGGCGCGGCTCCTGCGCATGTGGGGCGGCGTCGTGGACATGTCGATGGACGGCTCGCCGATCATTGACCGCACGCATATTGAGGGCCTCTATTTCAACGGCGGCTGGTGCTATGGCGGCTTCAAGGCGACGCCTGCCAGCGGTTACGCCTTCGCCCATCTTCTTGCCACCGGCGCACCCCACGAGACCGCGCGCGCCTACCGGTTCGACCGGTTCGCGCGGGGCTATGTGATCGACGAACGCGGTGCCGGTGCCCAGCCCAATCTCCACTAAGCGGTCCAATGCTGATCCCCCATCCACTTCTGGGCCTGCGCGATGCTCAGGAATTCACCTATCTGGGCGACGCGCGGCTCATCGAACGTCCAGACCCATCCGCGCCCGATGCCGAGGCGGCCTTCTGCGATTACGTCTTCCTGCGCGATAACCCGGCGGGCGTGCATCGCGAGCTTTGGTACCACGAGCAAGGCGACCGCTCCTGGCTGGTGGTCACGCGCAATACGATTACCCACGAGGTTATCGGCGCAGAGCTGGCGCGCGATGTCGCGCTTGCGCGGAAGGGGATCGGCAGATGACGCGGCTGTCCGGAGGGCTGATCGACCGTTCGCAAGCCCTGAGCTTCACCTTCGACGGCAAGGTCTACCAAGGCCATCCGGGCGACACGCTCGCCTCGGCGCTCCTGGCCAACAACGTTCGACTGGTGGGGCGCAGCTTCAAATATCACCGCCCGCGCGGGGTTCTCTCCGCTGGTTCGGAGGAACCGAATGCCTTGGTCGAGCTGCGCACCGGAGCACGGCAGGAGCCGAACACACGCGCGACAACGGTCGAACTGTTCAACGGACTGGAGGCACGAAGCCAAAACCGCTGGCCTTCGCTCGGCTTCGACGCGTTGGCCATTAATGACCTGTTGTCGCCCTTCTTCACAGCCGGCTTCTACTACAAAACCTTTATGTGGCCGAAAGGCTTCTGGGAAAAGGTCTACGAGCCGGCGATCCGCAAGGCGGCGGGCCTCGGGCGCCTCTCGATGCGGGCCGATCCGGATAGCTATGACAAGGGGTTCCTCCACTGCGATCTGCTGGTGATCGGCGGGGGGGCGGCCGGACTGGCTGCGGCGCTGACGGCGGCGCGCTCAGGCGCGCGTGTGATCCTCGCCGACGAGGATTTCCGCCTTGGTGGGCGGCTTCTGTGCGAGACCGAAACGTTGGACGGAGCGCCAGCCACCGAATGGGTGTCCGCTTTGGAACGTGAGTTCGACAGTTTGCCGAACATTCGCGTGATGCCCCGCACGACGGTCTTCGGCGTCTATGATCACGGGATCTATGGTGCGGTAGAACGGGTTTCGGATCACCTTCCGGAGCCGGGCGACCGTGTGCGCCAGACACTCTGGCGCATCACCGCCAAACGCGCCGTATTGGCTGCCGGCGCCACAGAGCGGCCGATCGCCTTTGCCGACAATGACCGTCCTGGGATCATGCTGGCCGGCGCGATGCGGGCTTACGTCAATCGCTGGGCGGCATGCCCGGCCGACGCCGTCGCCATCTTCACCAACAATGACGACGGTCATCGCACGGCGCGCGATCTCGCCGCCAAGGGGGTCCATGTCGCCGCCGTCATCGACGCGCGCCCCGAGGCAACAGCCTTGGCCGGCTACCGCGTTATCACCGGTGGCATGGTCACCGGCTCACGCGGCCGGCTTGGCCTAAAATCGATCGAGGTTCACGCAAACGGCAGGTCTGAATGGATCAATTGCGGGGCGCTGGGAGTCTCGGGCGGCTGGAACCCGAATGTGCATCTGGCATCGCACCATCGCGGCCGGCCGATTTGGAATGATGAGGTGCAGGCGTTCCTGCCGGGAGATGATGGTCCCTCGGGATTGATTCCGGCGGGTGCGGCAGCGGGGCATTTTTCGACAGTGAAGACACTTCGCTCGGGCGCGGCGGCAGCACTGCGCGCGCTGAACGAACTCGGAATTGCGGCAGCACTGCCCAGTCTGCCGCGCTCGGAGGAGTCCCGCTACGGAGTCGCGCCCATCTTCTACGCGCCGGGCAGGAAACGCGCCTGGGTCGATTTCCAGAACGACGTGACGGTGAAGGACATCAAGCTCGCCCATGCCGAAAACATGCGGGCCGTAGAGCAATTGAAGCGTTACACAACGCTAGGCATGGCGACGGACCAGGGCAAGACTGCCAATGTGACCGGGCTTGCCGTGATGGCGGAGCTGACCGAAAGGTCCATCCCCGAAACCGGAACGACGATCTTCCGGCCGCCCTACACGCCTGTCGCGCTTTCCGTGTTGGGCGGTGGCGATATGGGGCCGCATTTCCGACTGCGCCGCCTCACACCCACCCATCATTGGGCCGAGGCGCAAGGCGCGGTGTTCGTCGAGGTCGGCCAGTGGATGCGCGCGCAATATTTCCCGCGTCCGGGCGAAACGCACTGGCGCCAGAGCGTGGACCGCGAGGCCAGGGCCGTGCGCAGCGCGGTGGGCCTGTGTGACGTGACCACGCTCGGCAAGGTCGATGTACAGGGCGCCGACGCGGGCGAGTTCCTCAATTGGCTCTACAGCAACGTGATGGCCACGCTGAAGGTCGGCCGTGTCCGCTACGGGCTGATGCTGCGCGAAGACGGCTTTGCCTATGACGACGGCACCTGCGCGCGGCTGGCCGAGGATCACTACGTGGTCACCACGACCACCGCCAACGCCGGTCTGGTCTACCGCAACATGGAGTTCGCGCGGCAGTGCCTGTGGCCGGATCTCGATGTGCAGATCATTTCCACGACCGACGCGTGGGCTCAGATCGCCGTCGCCGGGCCGAAATCGCGCGCCCTGCTCGCCCGCATCGTGGACGGGTTCGACCTGTCAAACGAGGCCTTTCCTTTCATGGCCTGTACAGAGCTCACCGTCTGCAACGGCCTGCGCGCGAGGCTCTTCCGCATCTCGTTTTCGGGCGAACTCGCCTATGAAGTTGCGGTTCCCGCACGATACGGCCACGCATTAATGGAGCGGCTGATGGAGGCGGGTGCCGGCCTTGGAGCGACGCCCTACGGCACCGAAGCACTTGGCGTGCTGCGGATCGAGAAGGGGCACGCCGCCGGCCCCGAACTGAACGGACAGACGACGGCCGCCATGGTCGGACTCGGCAGTATGGTGTCGCAGAAGAAGGATTCCGTCGGCGCCGTGATGTCGCGGCGCGAGGGCCTTGCGGGCGACCGGCGACGCCTGGTTGGCCTGCGGCCCGTTGATCCGGCCGGAAAGGTGGTCAGCGGCTCGCATCTTTTTGCCGAGGACGCGCCGCAGCGCCTTGATACCGATCAGGGCTGGATCACGTCGGCCTGCTACAGTCCGCATGTCGGCTCGATGATCGGGTTCGGTTTCCTCGAGAATGGCGATGAACGCCTGGGCGAGGTGATCGTGGCCGCGAACCCGGTCGAAGGGGAAAGTGCGCGCCTGCGCGTCGTGTCGGCACATTTCATCGATCCTGAAGGAGCACGTCTTCGTGAGTGAGCTGAGACCCATCACGGCGCTCGGTGCCGCACCGCCACGCCTTGCATCGTTCGGGACATTGGAGATCCGCGAGAACGCGGGCCTGGCGCTTGCCTCCCTGGCGCTACGCCGCGGAACCGTTGAGCCCACGCCCTTCGGGCTCACTCTTCCTGGACCAGGCCGCTGGGTTGCAGGGCAGGGCGTTGCCGCGCTGTGGACCGGGCCGGATCAGTGGATGATCGAGGCGGAAAGCCGCGCCGAGGAGGATTTTGCCGCTGAGCTCAAGCAGATCGCCCCCGGCTGCTCAGTGACCGAGCAGACCGATGGCTGGGTTGCGTTCGAGATCGTTTCGCGGGCCGGCTCAAGGCCTCTCGAAGCGTTGCTGTCGAAGCTCGCCAATATCGACCTCGCGGATTTTGGTCCGGGCGGTGCGACACGTACCGGTGTTGAGCATATGAGCTGTTTCGTCATCCGCCGCGGCGACGCCCAGGTCGACGTGCTGGGGG
>NZ_RZSU01000097.1:0-12939 GCF_003997585.1 Mesorhizobium sp. M5C.F.Cr.IN.023.01.1.1
AAACGTGTCCGCCAAAGTCTCGTTCGAACCTCCCATCCCTGGCGGAATGAAAGGTTCAGCAGGACTCTGCCGCCCACGTTTCTCTTTCTTCAATATTCAATTGTCAAAGAACAGACATCGCAGACGCAATGTCGTGGCCCGTACGCTTTTGGCTTCGGGGCCGTTCGAGTGTCGCTCACGCGGCTCTCTTGAATTTCGCAAAGGGCAGATCTAGAAGCGAACCGCTTCGTCGCCAGCGGCGCACCGCCCTCGTTGGAGAGGCGTATATGGGAAGCATCGGTTTCGTGTCAAGCACCTTTTGGTGAAAAGACCTGCTAATTCCATTGCCGGCTTGGCATCGTGCTGCGTTCTCCGGATGTTGGCTGCAGGGATGTGTTACGACAGCAATGCTCGTTTCCGGGTTAATCCGGACCCCATGCCGCTGGCGGAAGAGGAGGGATTCGAACCCCCGATGCGGGTGTCCCCGCATAACGACTTAGCAAGCCGCCGCCTTCAGCCGCTCGGCCACTCTTCCATTTGTCAGCTCCACTCTTCCTTTTGCCAGCCGTTGATCAGCTGTGGATAAATTGGAGGCGCCAGCCGGACTCGAACCGGCATACACGGAGTTGCAATCCGCTGGATCGCCGTTCTCCCACGGCGCCTTGACGCCTCACCTCTGAGAGACGCCACGTCTTGCATTGCCCACGTCCTCTATTGCCCACGTCTTGCATTGCTTAGACGGATATTGCTTCCACCCGGCGGCTGCCCGCCGCGTGCTCTACCGAATGAGCCATACCGACTGATCTGGTGCGGCCGGCCGGAATTGAACCGGCACGCCACGGAGGCGCCGCATTTTGACTGCGGTGCGTCTACCATTTCCACCACGGCCGCAACCTGGTGCCCAGGGATGGAGTCGAACCAGCCATCGATACGAAGCTTCAATGATTGGTGGAGGGAGTAGGATTCGAACCTACGAACTCAAAGAGGGCAGTTTTACAGACTGCTGCCATTAACCGCTCGGCCACCCCTCCGAACCATCCGGAGTCAGAACCTAGGCTCGGGCTACGGCGAACCTTGATCTCCGAACTGAAATCAGGCGTCCTGCCTTTGGACGAGCCTCGAAAAAATGGCAAAAACTGACGGACAGGCAGGATTTGAACCTGCGCCGTCTACCCACTTTCCAGGCGGGCGCCTCGGCCGCTAGGCACCTGCCCGATGGCGGAGAGGGAGGGATTTGAACCCCCGAGGCCCTTGCAGGCCTACCCGCTTTCGAGGCGGGCGCATTCAACCGTGCTCTGCCACCCCTCCATATTGGTGCAGCCCGATTTTGGTGCGGACGGCGAGATTCGAACTCGCAACGGGAATACCCGGCCGGGTTTAGGCCGGCTGCGTCTACCGATTCCGCCACGTCCGCCCGCCACGTCCGCAAGTGCTTTTCCAGCTTCGCGCCGCGTTCGCAAAGATCGCGAATCGGGATGGTCGGAGTGGCAGGATTCGAACACCTGCGGCCCCCTCGTCCCAAACGAGGTGCGCTACCAGGCTGCGCTACACTCCGGCTCTCCGAGCCCATAGGCCGAGCCGTAACGTCTGCCGGTTCTCGCCACGAGATGGTTGAGACCAGATCCCCTGTAAGCCGGGTTCTGTCGAGGGCTGCCATTCCTCTTGGACGCCTGTCGCCAGGCGCCTCCTTGCCCGCCACCAAAGCCCTCCCCGACACAGGTCACAGGGCACTTCTTGCGGTTGCTTCCCCCACCCTGTCGCCCGTTTCACCCGTCCCGACTGGGACGGCTCGTCTCTGTTGCCGTGGCTCGCCTCGCGGCGGGCAGGCATTACCTGCTGGGGTGTGTCGGCGAAGCCCGGACTTTCCTCGCTCCACGACATTCGTCGCTTAGTGCGTGGCAGCCCGGAGATCTGGTCTCTTCTGGTGGACCGGCTGGACCGCCATGATCCCAACGTTCCCACCAAGAAAATTTGAGCCGCACAGGGGCCAGAGTTACTATCCCCATGCGGCGGACCGTCTCCGGTCCTGCCAGTTTATATGGGAACAAAACGGGAAAGTTCAAGCATCACGCGCCCATGTCCGGTCTGCCAAGGGGCATTCACCGCAAACGGAACCGGAGCCCGAGCGTTCCGGCGGATCTGCATGGCGGCGCGGCCAACGGCTGGAACCATTCGGCCAGGCTGTTGTTTCATCAGCGAAGAACGGGACCGCCGAGCGAGCGTCGCAGCGCGACAGGCCTGAGGTCCTCAACAAAATCTTCCAGGCCAATATCGCTCTACGTCCGCTGGTGCCGTTCTGGGCACGAAAAGGGAGATTCACCATGAAAGTCGCTGAGATAATGACCCCCAACGTCCATCTCGCCAGTCCTGGCGAGTCGCTGCAGAAAATCGCGAAACGAATGGCGGTTGATGACGTCGGATTTCTGCCCGTCGGAGAAAACGACCGACTCGTCGGAACAATCACCGACCGTGACATCGTCGTACGTGCCGTCGCCGAAGGCAAGGACGGCAATGCGACAGTCCGCGACGTGATGACCAAGGATGTCAAATACTGCTTCGAGGACGAAGATATCGAGCACGTCGTCCAGAACATGGGTGATATCCAGGTCAGGCGGTTGCCTGTCCTCAACCGCGACAAGCGCCTGGTGGGTGTGGTCTCGCTCGCGGACGCGGCGCTGAAGGAAGATCCGGCAACCGTCGGAATCGCGATGTCCGGCGTGGTCGTACCCGGCGGCGCACACGCGACGTAAGCGCTCTGCCCGGCAGGCAAGATCGGACTGAGTGCACTAGCATCGGACCCAAAGTGGGTACCGGTGTGGGGACATCCGATGCTCAAACAAAAAGAGGAGCGGCGGCACGAGTCGGTTTGAATGGCCTCTAGCGTTGTCGCGTCTCAAGGAGCCCGAAGCGACGGCTCGACCGAGCCCTAGCCACACCTTCCCGGCCATATGCCGAGAGCGTCGATGACGCCCCCGGGCTGCACGAAGGTCAAAGCATTCATGGACTTTCTCATTCCGCGGCTCTGAAGAGGATCGATAGCAAGGGAGCCCGACCTGAAGCCGACGCTGCGCACCAAGTGCTTCCTCCCCCCGCAATGATTGTTTCAAACTCGCCCGCTACCCATTGGCGGCAGCCGCTTGGTCCGGTTTTGACCCAAGCACCCTTATCAACCTTACGCCGATTTAATGTGCAAGCGAGCGGGAGAATTGCCATAAAGCTTTGATATCGACGAGTCATCCTGCGGGTCGGAGTGCGCCGTCGCGTCTACTTCACCTTGGGAACCGTAGGCGATATATTTGCCAACCGGAGCGTCGATGGCCACCTGGAAACAGATCGTTTTTGCACTTGTGATCCTCGTCGCGGCTGCGGCCGCCTGGGTTCGCTTTTTTCCAGGCGCGCCGGATGTGCTGGCGCGCTGGGGCATCGACTGGGCTTATGCCGCGACGCCACCAACGGGCGCCGTCGATAACGCCGGGCAAGCAGGCATCCGCAACGCCGCCGGCCAGCGGGTGACTATCGTTGCATTGCCGGCGTCCGCCGCTATCATCAACGATCGCCTGCAGGCGATCGGCACCGGCCGCGCCAACGCCTCGGTGACGGTCAATCCCTACAGTTCCGGCCGCCTCGTCGAACTCCTGGTCGAGTCCGGCGCGCATGTCGAAAAGGGGCAGGTGATCGCCACCCTCGATTCCGACACCGAGGTGATCGCACAGGACCGCGCCAAAGTTGCTTTGCAGGACGCGCAGGCCAAGCTCGTCCGGGTCAAATCGCTGCGGGCTTCCAACGCTGCGACAGCGGTCGCGGTTGCCGATGCCGAAGTGGTGCTGGCCAATGCCAAGCTGGCGCTTCGCGATGCGGAACTGGCCTTGCAGCGCCGCTCGATCGTCGCACCGATCGCCGGTGTCGTCGGCATCCTGCCGATATCAGCCGGCAACTATGTGACCAGCCAGTCGGCGGTCACCACCCTCGACGACCGCTCCAGCATACTGGTCGAATTCTGGGTGCCGGAGCGCTTCGCCGCCGCCGTCAAGATCGGCGCGCAATTGTCGGCGACGCCGATTGCCAATCCCAACAAAGCCTATACCGGTAGGGTTTCCGCTATCGACAACCACGTCGATGAAGCCAGCCGTACCCTCCTGGTCAAGGCAAAGATCGCCAACCCGGCCGATTCGCTGCGTGCCGGCATGTCCTTCCAGATCTCCATGAAATTCCCCGGCGACAGTTATCCGGCGGTTAGTCCGCTGGCGATCCAGTGGGGTTCGGACGGTGCCTATATCTGGGCCATCGTGGACGGCAAGGCCAAGCGGGTGGCCGTGCGCATCATCCAGCGCAATACCGAGACCGTGCTGATCGACGCCCCGATCGTCAGCGGCGACATGGTGGTGACCGAAGGCACCCAGAGCGTCAGCGAAGGCGGCGAGGTCCGCATCGCCGGCGAAGAACAGCGCGCCGCGGACGCCGACGGCTGATGACCGCAACCAACAACGCCGCCGGCGACACAGGCTTCACCGCGCTGTTCATCCGCAGGCCGGTGATGGCCTTGGTCTTGAACACGCTGATCGCGGTCGCCGGCCTTGCCGCATTCTACGGTGTCGAGGTCCGCGAACTGCCGGATGTCGATCGCGCCGTCGTCACCGTTAACACGACCTTTGAAGGCGCTGCGGCCGAGACCGTCGACCGCGAATTGACCGACGTGATTGAGGGCGCGGTCGCCCGCGTCTCCGGTGTGAAGTCGATCTCGTCCACCTCGTCCTTCGGCACGAGCCGCGTCACCATCGAATTCAACGACGGCGTCGACCTCGACGTCGCCGCCTCCGATGTGCGCGATGGCGTTGGCCGCGTCGTCGACCAGATGCCGGACACGGCGGATGCGCCGCGCATCGTCAAGGCCGACGCCAATTCCGACCCGGTGATGCGGCTGGCTGTCACCTCCGACACCATGTCGGTGCAGGACATGACGATGCTGGTCCAGGACCAGATCGAGGACGAGCTTGCCGCCGTGCCCGGCGTTGCCGACGTCCAGGTCTATGGCGGCCGCGACAAGATCTTCCGCATCGATGTCGACCAGAACAGACTTGCCAGCCTGGGCTTCACCGTCGCCGACCTGAGGACAGCGCTGGCTTCGGTCGCTTTCGATTCGCCGGCCGGTTCAATCACCACGACCAACCAGGACCTGATCGTGCGTCCGACGGCGGACGTGACCACGCCGGAGGAGTTCGAAAACATCATCATCGGCGGCACGACCCGCATCCGCGACGTCGCCACCGTCACGCTCGGCCCCGATATCGGCCAGACCACGTTGCGTTCGAACGGCAAGACCGGCATCGGTCTCGGCATCATCCGCCAGGCGGAATCGAACACGCTGGATATTTCGACCGGCGTCAGGGCCGCGGTCGCCGCGCTGCAGGCGGATCTGCCTCAGGGCATGTCGATCAAGGTCACCAGCGACGATGCGGTCTTCGTCAACGGCGCGGTGCATGAGGTCGAGATCGCACTCGGCCTGTCCGTCTCCATCGTGCTGATCGTCATCTACGTGTTTCTCCTCGACTGGCGCGCGACGCTCATTCCGGGGCTTGCGATGCCGGTCGCCATGATCGGGACGATCGCCGCCATCTATCTCGCCGGCTTCTCGGTCAACATATTGACGCTGCTCGCCCTGGTGCTGGCGACGGGCCTGGTCGTCGACGACGCCATCGTCGTTCTGGAAAACATCGTGCGACGACGCAACGAAGGCATGGGGCCACGCGCCGCAGCCGTGCTTGGTGCCCAGGAAGTGTTCTTCGCCGTCATCGCCACGACGTTGACGCTGGTGGCAGTCTTCGTGCCGATTTCCTTCCTGCCCGGCCAGACCGGCGGCCTGTTCCGCGAATTCGGCTTCGTTCTCGCCATATCGGTGCTTCTGTCCGCAGTCGTGGCGCTGACGCTTTGTCCGATGCTTGCCTCACGCATGCTGTCGGCCGCGCCGCTTCACCACGAAGGCGGCAGCGGCATCGGCGCCCGCATCGGCGGTGCGCTGAACACGCTCTACCGGCGCTGCCTGCGCATCTGCCTCGACGCGCCGTGGATCGTGCTTCTGGTCGCGCTGCTGTTTGCAGCCACCGCCCTCACGCTGTTCGGCACGATTCGCCAGGAACTGACGCCGACCGAGGATCGTGCCGTCGTGCTCATGCGCGTCGACGCGCCGCAAGGCGTCAGCCTCGATTACACGACCGAGCAGATGCAGAAGATCGAAAAACTGATCCAGCCGCTGCGCGATTCCGGTGAAATCCGCAACACGTTCGAGAGCGCCGGCCGGAACGGCGCCTACAATGCCGGCTTCATGGTGATGACGCTGGCGCCGTGGGACGAGCGCGACCGCAGCCAGCAGCAGATCATGGCCGACATCAGACGGCTCACCGGGCAGGTGCCGAGCGTGCGCGTCTTTCCGATTCAGCCCAACAGCCTCGGCATTCGCGGCGCCGGCAACGGCCTGCAGTTCGCGCTGGTTGGCAACAATCGCGCGGCGCTCAGCGACGCTGCGGTGAAGATCATCGCCGAGATGCGGAAGGACGCCCGCTTCCAGTCGCCCCGGCTCTCCGTCGACCCGACGCAACCCCAGCTTTCGGTGGCTATCGACCGCGAGCGCGCTTCCGACCTCGGCATCGACATCACCGGGCTTGCCGATACTTTCCAGGCCATGCTCGACGGCAATGATGTCGTCGACGTCTACATCGCCGACCGCAGCTACGGGGTGAAGCTCGTCTCGACGACCAACCCAATCAACGATCCGACCGACCTGGAGAACATCTTCCTGAAGACGGCCGACGGCCGCTTCGTGCCGATGTCGACCATTGCCACGCTGGCCGAGCGCGCCGTGCCGCCCTCGCTGACCCGCGAGCAGCAGCAGCCGTCGGTGGCGATCACCTCCAATCTCAGCGGCGATTTCGCGCTCGGCCAGGCGCTCACCCGCGCCGAGGCAATCGCCACGCCGCTCCTGCCGCCGGGCAGCCGCATCGTCCCCTTGGCCGAGGCCGCGACGCTGGGCGAGACCAACAGCGCCATGATCACCATCTTCGGCTTCTCGCTGGTCATCATCCTTTTGGTGCTTGCCGCTCAGTTCGAGAGCTTCGTCAGTGCGGTCATCATCATGGCGACGGTGCCGCTCGGTCTTGCCTGCGCGATCTTTGCCCTTTTGCTCAGCGGCACCAGCCTCAACGCCTACAGCCAGATCGGCCTGGTGCTGCTGGTCGGTGTCATGGCCAAGAACGGCATCCTGATCGTCGAGTTCGCCAATCAGCTGCGCGACCGCGGGCTCGGCGTCCGCGAGGCGATCGAGCAGGCCTCGACCATCCGGCTGCGGCCGGTGATGATGACGATGATCTGCACCGTGCTCGGCGGCGTGCCGCTGGTGCTGGCGAGCGGCGCCGGCGCCGAGGCGCGCATCGCGCTCGGCTGGGTGATCGTCGGCGGGCTGGGTCTGGCCACCGTCTCGACGCTATTCCTGACCCCGGTCGCCTATCTCCTGCTCGGCCGCTTCGTGACGCCGAAGGTGGAAGAGGCATCGCGGCTGAAGCGCGAGCTCGAGGAAGCCGCCTACACCAATGTCGAATCGGCTGAGTAGGGTCAGGCCGCCCTCAGCATCTCGGCGGGAAGGTGTTCTCGAGCATCCAGCACTTCCATCCCTTCGATGTGGCCTTCAGCATCATATTCGAGGACTATGCCTGCAGAAACTTCCTCGCTTTCCTGGATCGCCTCCGAGGAGAAACGGATGTAGGCAGCATCAGCTTCCGGGGAGAGGGGCGCTCTCATTGATGGTTTCGCCAATCACCAGCGTTACGGGAAAGGCACCGGCGTGGAGGCCAGCCCCCCCTTCTCCCCGTCACTACAAGGAGAAGTGCCCGGCAGGGCGATGAGGGGCGGCGCCGACTTCAACAACTGGTGGCCATTCGATGCCGCCAGTTGTCTGAATCGATTTGCCTCAACCCGGCACTTTACCCGCGGCAGGGATGATCGTACTTCGGTTAGCCTTGTCAACGCGAGCCTTTGCTGGGCGAAGCAAGGGCGTGCGGAGGAATTGCGATGAGCTATTTGGATGAGCTGTTTTCAGTGGCCGGCAAGGCTGCGCTGGTAACCGGCGCTGCGACCGGCATCGGCCGCATGGCGGCGACCGCGCTGGTCCACGGCGGCGCCAGCGTGATGATCGCCTCGCGCAAGGGCGAGGATTGCATCAGGGTCGCCGGCGAACTGAATGGCCTCGGCGCCTCCGGCCGAGCCGAAGGCTTTGCCGGCGACGTTTCCAGCGAGGCCGGCATCGCGGCTCTCGTTGCCGAGGTCAAGGCGCGGACCGAGCGGCTGCACATCCTGGTCAACAATGCCGGCGTTTCCTGGGGCGCGCCGCTGGAGAGCTTCCCATACCATGCCTGGGCCAAGGTGTTCGGTGTCAACGTCACTGCCGTCTTCCATCTGACGCGCGAGCTCCTGCCGCTGCTCGACGCCGCCGCCAGCGATGCCGATCCGGCCCGGGTGATCAATCTGGGTTCGGTGATGGGTACGCAGCCGCTGGCGGACGACGCCTATTCATACTCTGCCTCGAAAGCCGCGGTTCACCACCTGACACGCACCTTGGCGATCGAGTTCGCCGCCCGCCACATCACCGTCAACGCTTTCGCACCCGGCCCCTTCCAGAGCCGGATGACCGCCTTTGCCACCGCGACCGAGGACCAGGCCAAGCATGTCGGCGGCCATGTTCCGATCGGCCGTATCGGCGCGCCGGATGACATTGCCGGCGCAACGCTCTATTTGTGCAGCCGAGCCGGCAGCTATGTCACCGGCGCCATCCTGCCGATCGATGGCGGGCAGTCGGTGCAGCATGGGCTGACACTGTTCAAGGAATGAAGCCGCTCGCGTTCCGGACGGTTGAAATGGAGGACATCAGCGTGGAACCGATCAGTCTCGATGTGCTTCTGGCAAGTGTCGGCAAGGAAGTCGGCGTGTCGCCGTGGCGGGTGGTCTCGCAGCGCATGATCGACCAGTTCGCCGATGCCACCGACGACCACCAGTTCATCCATTGCGATCCGGAGCGCGCCAAGCGCGAGACGCCGTTCGGCGGCACCATCGCGCATGGTTTCCTGTCGCTTTCGCTTTTATCGGCGATGACGTTCGAGACCATGCCGCCGCTCGAAAACAGCAAGATGGGCGTCAATCATGGATTCGATTCGCTGCGCTTCCTAGCACCGGTGAAGACCGGCGCGCGCATCCGCACCCGTTTCGTGCTGGCCGACGTCAAGGTCAGGCCGTCGGGCTGGGTGCAGACGGCGCATGATGTGACCATCGAGATCGAGGGTTCGAAAAAACCGGCATTGACCGCGCGCTGGCTGACGCTGACATTGATCGAGCGCCAGCCAGAAGCGGCCTGAACGGCTCAACGAGCCTCGGCGGAGATGAACTTCATGTGCCGGCCGACCTAGGGGTATCGCCAATCGGAGCGCTGCGACGCCGATTTTGCCAATGCTTGATTTGACGGCGCCTTGTCCGTTTCCGTACAGCGTATATAAATTAGCCAGCCACTAACAGCCGCTAACAGAAGGCAGGCGAAAATTGCCGCTCAGCGTCCAAACACGCCGCGAGAAGCAAAAGGCCGAACTGCGCTCCGAACTCGTCGATGCAGCGCACAAGCTCGTTCAGGAAGAAGGCTATGAAGGCCTCACCATCCGCAAGCTGGCCAAGCGCGTCGGCTATGCGCCAATGTCGGTCTATTCCTATTTCGCCGACAAGCAGGACATCTTGTTCGCGCTGGCCGAGGATGCGTTCGAGACCCTGGCAAAGCGTATCGAGGATCACCCGGCCGACGATCCGATCGAGGCGCTGCAAGTGGTGATGACCGAATACGCGGCCTTCGGCCTTGGCAACCCCAACGAGTATCGCACGATATTCATGACCGAAAAGGTCAAGCCCCCGGAAGGCAGGACCTTCGCCGAAATGCAAGAGGGCAACCCGTTGATGAAAGTGCTGATCAATAGGGTCGAGGCCTGCGTTGCCGCCGGCAGGCTGAAGGGCGACCCGCGCGCCATTGCCACCATGCTGTGGGCGGTTGGCCACGGCACGATCTCGCTGCTGATTACCTTTCCTTTCTATCCGTTCGGCGACCAGCAGGCGTTCGTGAAACGGATGTGCGACTTCACGCTTGCCGCGCTGGCAACGCAGGACGTGCCGCCGCTGACCGCGACGCCAGTCAACTGCTGAAGGGTTCCTTCGGTTTCAGATAGCTGAAGATTTTGTAAGGCACGGGTGAACGGCACCGCGTGTGCAACTCGTCGCGTGCTGGCGCGGCGCGATTCCCAACATCCATATAAACTTTTTCGTACATGTACGACTTCTGACTTGAAGCCCGCGACTGTCGGGCGTATATGTACGCTATATCGTACATGTACGGCAAAATTCAGCAGTGAACCGGAGACAGACAATGAAAAAGACGATCTTCGCCCTCGTGGCCGTCCTGGCATTCTCAAGCGCTGCCTTGGCCGGCCAGAGCCAGCCCGGCAAGCCGGCCGCAGCCTGCGCCGACACCAACGTTAAGCTCGATTGCGGCGCGACCGGATCGGTCGAAGAGACAGGCCCGGCGACCCACAAGGGCTCGACTGAAAACAAGGATCCGCGGCTCGGCATCGACATCGATCCGTGGATCGTGCCCAGCACGTTCTGAGGTTCGAAAACAAATGGGTGGTAGGAAATCCTGACCGCCCACTTTCGTGGCCATTTCAGCCAGACTCCGCCGGACGGAAGTTATTTCCTGCGCTTCTTCATTCCGGCCACGATCTTGGCCTTGCCGGGCCTTGCGGGAGCGCCGGAAATCGAGGTCCCGGTGATCGACACCGGATCGCTGGCCGGAAACGTATCCTCGAGGCCTTCCTCGAGCTCCTCTTCAATATTTGAGCCTTCATGCGGCTCGTGTTCGAGAGAGCGAACGGCCGACGTCTTCTGGACTGGTGGATTCGGCGCTGATTTCGACGGCATCGACATCTCCCTCGACTTGCTCCGACTCCGGCAAACGATCGGGAGCAGCGAACGTTATGCCGCTGCGTCGCGGGCCGCCTCCGACAGGAAAGTAAAGACATAATCGGAAAAGGAACGCCAGCATTCAACGCGGAACGCGTCGGACGCGGTGCGCAACAGCACGATTTCGACCTTACCGAGAATGGAGCGCGACGCCGCGCCTACCGGAAATGCGTCGAGCGACAGATCCTGCGGACAGCCTGAATTGATCGTCACCGCCGCTGCCGGGCCGGTGACCGATATGGCAACGTTGCGATGCGAGATGCCGACCGCCGAATGCAGCACTGTCACCTCGGCGCAGTCGGCGAGCGGGTCTTTTCCCACCTCATCGATGACCAGCCATTCGTCCGGCCCAAGCCACAATGCCGTGCGCCCGGCTTTTGCCGCTGAGGTTTTGGGTTTTTGCGGCAGGGTCACGCCGAGCGCCTTCGAAAGCGCCGCGACCGAGGCGTCCGGCGCACGCAGCGAAATGCGCTCTGCCGGTGGCAACACAGCAAGCGTGACGCCGGTTGCGGAAAGCTCATGACCGGCGAGAGCCGGGCGGCGTTCGACTGAAGGCGCAGCGGCGGCAGATTTCTTCGCGGCAGCCTTAGCCATTGAGGCGCTCCCCCTTCTCGTCGAAGAACACCATGCCGGTGACCTCCACCTCGATCGTCGCGTTGGGCATCGGCACGTGATCTTCGCCCTCGTGGCCGTCCTGGCATTCTCAAGCGCTGCCTTGGCCGGCCAGAGCCAGCCCGGCAAGCCGGCCGCAGCCTGCGCCGACACCAACGTTAAGCTCGATTGCGGCGCGACCGGATCGGTCGAAGAGACAGGCCCGGCGACCCACAAGGGCTCGACTGAAAACAAGGATCCGCGGCTCGGCATCGACATCGATCCGTGGATCGTGCCCAGCACGTTCTGAGGTTCGAAAACAAATGGGTGGTAGGAAATCCTGACCGCCCACTTTCGTGGCCATTTCAGCCAGACTCCGCCGGACGGAAGTTATTTCCTGCGCTTCTTCATTCCGGCCACGATCTTGGCCTTGCCGGGCCTTGCGGGAGCGCCGGAAATCGAGGTCCCGGTGATCGACACCGGATCGCTGGCCGGAAACGTATCCTCGAGGCCTTCCTCGAGCTCCTCTTCAATATTTGAGCCTTCATGCGGCTCGTGTTCGAGAGAGCGAACGGCCGACGTCTTCTGGACTGGTGGATTCGGCGCTGATTTCGACGGCATCGACATCTCCCTCGACTTGCTCCGACTCCGGCAAACGATCGGGCGCAGCGAACGTTATGCCGCTGCGTCGCGGGCCGCCTCCGACAGGAAAGTAAAGACATAATCGGAAAAGGAACGCCAGCATTCAACGCGGAACGCGTCGGACGCGGTGCGCAACAGCACGATTTCGACCTTACCGAGAATGGTGCGCGACGCCGCGCCTACCGGAAATGCGTCGAGCGACAGATCCTGCGGACAGCCTGAATTGATCGTCACCGCCGCTGCCGGGCCGGTGACCGATATGGCAACGTTGCGATGCGAGATGCCGACCGCCGAATGCAGCACTGTCACCTCGGCGCAGTCGGCGAGCGGGTCTTTTCCCACCTCATCGATGACCAGCCATTCGTCCGGCCCAAGCCACAATGCCGTGCGCCCGGCTTTTGCCGCTGAGGTTTTGGGTTTTTGCGGCAGGGTCACGCCGAGCGCCTTCGAAAGCGCCGCGACCGAGGCGTCCGGCGCACGCAGCGAAATGCGCTCTGCCGGTGGCAACACAGCAAGCGTGACGCCGGTTGCGGAAAGCTCATGACCGGCGAGAGCCGGGCGGCGTTCGACTGAAGGCGCAGCGGCGGCAGATTTCTTCGCGGCAGCCTTAGCCATTGAGGCGCTCCCCCTTCTCGTCGAAGAACACCATGCCGGTGACCTCCACCTCGATCGTCGCGTTGGGCATCGGCACGT
>NZ_RZSU01000097.1:13039-23429 GCF_003997585.1 Mesorhizobium sp. M5C.F.Cr.IN.023.01.1.1
CGACTGAAGGCGCAGCGGCGGCAGATTTCTTCGCGGCAGCCTTAGCCATTGAGGCGCTCCCCCTTCTCGTCGAAGAACACCATGCCGGTGACCTCCACCTCGATCGTCGCGTTGGGCATCGGCACGTAAAGCGTCTCACCCATCCGGTCGCGGCCACCGGCAACCAGGGCCAGCGCGATCGAGCGGCCGCAATTTTCCGACCAGTAGCTGGAGGTGATATGGCCAATCATGGTCATCGGGATCGCCTGCTTCGGATCGCCGACGATTTGCGCGCCTTCTTCCAGCACCACCTTAGGATCCTTGGTTTTCAGGCCGACCAGTTGCTTGCGGCCGTTGGCGACAAGGTCCGGCCGCGCCATGCCGCGAATGCCGACGAAATCGGTCTTCTTCTTGCCGACTGCCCAATCGAGACCGGCATCGTTAGGCGTTACCGTGCCGTCGGTGTCCTGGCCGACGATGATGTAGCCCTTTTCTGCACGCAGCACGTGCATCGCCTCGGTGCCGTAGGCACAGGCGCCATGCTTCTGGCCCTCGGCCCACAGCGCTTCCCAGACGGCGTGGCCGTAGTCGGCCGGCACGTTGACCTCGAAGCCGCGTTCGCCGGTGAACGACATCCGGAACAGCCTTGTCGGCACGCCGCAGATCTTGCCTTCGCGCACCGACATATGCGGCAGCGCCTCGTCCGACATGTCGATGCCCTCGACCAACGGCGCGATGATCTCCCGTGACTTCGGCCCCTGCACGGCGATCACCGCCCACTGCTCGGTGATCGAGGTCAGCCAGACGTTGAGATGCGGGAACTCGGTCTGGAGGTAATCCTCCATATGGTTCATGACACGCGGCGCACCGCCCGTCGTCGTCGTCACATGGAAACGGTCGGGTGCAAGCCTGCCAACGACACCGTCGTCGTAGATGAAACCGTCCTCGCGCAGCATGATGCCATAGCGGCAGCGGCCGGGCTCCAGTTTCTCCCACGGATTGGTGTAGAGCAGTTCCATGAACTTCGCCGCATCCGGCCCGACCACCTCGATCTTGCCCAGCGTCGAGGCGTCGAACAGGCCGGCCGTTTTGCGCACCGTGACACACTCACGATCGACAGCGGCGTGCATGTCCTCGCCCGCCTTTGGAAAATACCAGGCGCGCTTCCACTGGCCGACATCCTCGAACACGGCGCCTTGGCGCTCGGCCCAGGGATGGATCGCCGTCTTGCGAGTCGGGTCGAAGAGCGGACCCCGCGCATGGCCGACGATCGAGCCGAAGGTCACCGGCGTGTAGGGCGCCCGGAACGTCGTCAGGCCGACTTGCGGGATCGGCCTGCCGAGCGTCTCGGCGGCGATTGCCAGACCATGCATGTTCGAGGTCTTGCCCTGGTCGGTCGCCATGCCGTTGGTGGTGAAGCGCTTGACGTGCTCGATCGAGCGCATGCCTTCTTGCACCGCCTGGCGGATGTCCTTGGCGGTGACGTCGTTCTGGAAATCGACAAAGGCCTTGACCGTCGTATCCGGCCCGGCGCCGGGCGCCGCACCCAGCATGCCGCGCGACCAGCTCTCGCTGGCGTCGACCTTCGGTTTGTTTCCCCTGGCGGTGTTGGCGCCGACATCCTTCGCTGCCTTGGCGCCCGCCGCATAGGCCTCGTCGATCGTCGCCGATAGCCCGTCCGTGCCGTTGCAGGCGCCGACGGAGACGCAGTCCTGCGCATAGGCGCCGGGCACGAAGCGCTTGGTCTCGTCGTTGAAGGCAACCTTGCCGCGCGACTGCGAGAACAGATGCACCGACGGTGTCCAGCCGGCCGACATCAGGATCGCGTCAACGGGGATGGTACGTTCGCCGCCGCCATTCTTCGGCTGCACGGTCATCGATGAGACGCGCAATTTGCCGCCGGCGCGGATCACCGCGCGGCCGAAATTGACCTCGATGCCAAGCGCCCTCGCCTCGTCGATCACCAACCCGGTCGGGTTGTCGCGCAGGTCGACTATCGCCGCCACGCCGACACCGGCCTTCTTCAGGTCGATCGCCGCCGCATAGGCGGAATCATTGGCCGTATAGACGCCGACATTCCTGCCGACCGCGACGCCATAATGGTTGAGATAGGTGCGCGCCGCTGACGCCAGCATGATGCCGGGCCGGTCGTTGTCGGCAAACACCATGTGCCGCTCGATGGCGCCGGTCGCCAGCACCACGCGCCTGGCGCGGACCTGCCACAGCCGCTCGCGCGGCAGGTCGCGGCCGGGATTCTGCAGATGATCGCTGACGCGCTCGACCAGCCCGACGAAATTCTGCGCGTAATAGCCGAAGGCCGTGGTGCGCGAGAGCACGCGGACATTGTCCATGGCCTCGAGCTTCGCGACTGCACCTTGCGCCCAGCCAAAACCGTCCTGGCCTTCGACCTTCGCGCCGCTCTCGAAACGAAGACTACCGCCGAAATCCGCCTGTTCATCGGCAAGGATGACGCGCACGCCGGTTTCGGCCGCGGCAAGTGCGGCCGCAATACCGGCAGCACCTCCGCCCAGCACCAGCACGTCGCAATGGGCGAAACGCGCCGAATAATGGTCGGGATCCGGCTGGTCGGGGGCGACGCCGAGGCCGGCCGCGGCCCGGATCTTGGGCTCGTAGAGGTTTTTCCAGGCAGCCTTCGGCCACATGAAGGTCTTGTAGTAAAAGCCGGCCGAAAGCAGCGGCGAGGCGATGTCGCCGACCGCACTGACGTCGAAGGACAGCGACGGCCAGCGGTTCTGTGACTGCGCCGTCAGCCCGTCATAGAGCTCCTGCACGGTGGCGCGGACATTGGGCGTCTTGCGCGCTGCGTCGCGCTTGATCTCAACCAGCGCGTTGGGCTCTTCCGCCCCGGCGGACAGGAAGCCGCGCGGCCGGTGGTATTTGAACGAGCGGCCGACCAGATGGACGCCGTTGGCGAGCAGCGCCGAGGCCAGCGTATCGCCCTCGACACCGGCATAGGACTGGCCGTCGAAGCTGAAGCGGGTCGTCTCCGCCTGCTTGAGGCGTCCGGCGCCGGGAATGCGGAACGCTGCGATCATTCGGAGGCTCCCGGCAGTTTCGCCGGCTTGGGTTCGCCGGCCTTGTAGGTCATCAGGAACCTGTCGCTGACGGTGTCGCGCACGGCATTGAAGAACCGCGCGCAGCCATGCATGTGCCGCCAGCGCTCATAGATGATGCCTTTGGGGTTCGAGCGGATGAAGAAGAACTTTTCGAAGTCGGCATCGCTCTCGCCGGCCATGTTAGCCGAACGAGCGATATGCGCCTCGCCGGCGTTGCGGAATTCGAGTTCCGGGCGCTCTTCCTCGCAATAGGGGCAGCGGATGAGAAGCATGGTTGTTCCTACAATTCGCCGTGGCCGACGCGGGCGCCGGCCGGTTGAACGCAAAGCCTCTGACCCAACATCACGAAGCGGGCCATCATCAGTGCGCCACCGCCGCCGCCGCCGCTTCGTCGATGAGACGGCCGGTGCGGAAGCGCTCTATGGTGAAGGGCGCGTTGATCGGGTGCGGATCGTCTTTTGCGATTGTATGGGCAAAGACATGGCCCGAGCCCGGCGTCGCCTTGAAGCCGCCAGTGCCCCAGCCGCAATTGACGTAGAGGCCGGGCACCGGCGTCTTGGCCAGGATCGGCGATCGATCAGGCGTCACGTCGACGATGCCGCCCCACGAGCGCAGCATCTTCATGCGCGTGAACATCGGGAACATCTCGCAGATGGCATCGAGCGTGTGCTGGAGGATATGCAGGCCACCGGTCTGCGAATAGGAGACATACTGGTCGGTGCCGGCGCCGATGACCAACTCGCCCTTGTCGGACTGCGAGATATAGGCGTGCACGGTGTTCGACATCACCACGCAAGGGAATACCGGCTTGACCGGCTCGGACACCAGCGCCTGCAGCGGATAGCTTTCCAGCGGCATGCGCACGCCGGCCATGTTCATGATGACCGAGGAATGGCCGGCGGCAACGACACCGACCTTCCTGGCGCCGATGAAGCCGCGCGTCGTATCGACGCCGGTGACCGCGCCATTCGGCGACCGCTTGACTCCGGTGACCTCGCAATTCTGGATGATGTGGACGCCGCGCGCCGAAGCGCCGCGCGCATAGCCCCAGGCGACGGCATCGTGACGCGCGGTGCCGCCGCGACGCTGCAGGGTCGCGCCCATCACCGGATAGCGGGCATCGCGCGAAATGTTGAGCGGCGGGCAGAATTCCTTCGCCGCTTCCGGCGTCAGCCATTCATTGTCGATGCCGTTCAGCCGGTTGGCATGGACGTGGCGTTTCAGCACCTGGATATCGTGCACATTGTGGGCCAGCATCATGACGCCGCGCGGCGAATACATAACGTTGTAGTTGAGCTCCTGGCTGAGCCCGTCCCACAGTTTCAGCGCATGGTCGTAGATGCCGGCGCTCTCGTCATAGAGATAATTGGAGCGGATGATGGTTGTGTTGCGGCCGGTATTGCCGCCGCCGAGCCAGCCCTTTTCCAGGACCGCGACATTGGTGATGCCGTGCACCGTGGCGAGATAATACGCGGTGGCCAGGCCATGGCCGCCGGCGCCGACGATGATGACGTCGTACTCCTTCTTCGGCTCTGGCGATGACCACTGTTCCTCCCAGCCCTTGTGGCCGCGCATAGCCTCGCGGGCGATGGCGAATACCGAGTATTTCTTCAACGTTCCAGCCTCGCAGATAGCGGCCGGGCATCCAATCGAGCGCCGGCGCGCGAGCAGTATCACTAGCGAAACCGCGCTGCCAGCCTTGCGCTGTTTGCGACGGCGCTTGCCGTTTTGCGCCGCGATGAAAAAGACGCTGGCAATCCGGCGGGCCGACGATGCATTCGGTACGCGTTCGCAGGTATCGGGTGGCTCGCATCGCCGCAATTTGCGACGACGCATCCGACCGTCGGCAAGCCGGCACGAAAGAAGGATGCAGAGAAGATGTTCGCACTCACCAACAAGATCGCCATCGTCACCGGCGCCAGCTCCGGCATCGGCCGCGCCACGGCCAAGGTGTTCGCGGAGGAAGGCGCCAAGGTGGTCGTCGCGACCCGTCGCCAGGCGGAGCTCGATGCGCTGGTTGCCGAAATCGAAGACGCCGACGGCACCGCCATCGCTCTTGCCGGCGATGTCCGCGACGAAGCCTATGCGAAAGCCCTTGTCGAACTGGCTGTCGGCCGGTTTGGCGGGCTCGACATCGCCTTCAACAATGTCGGCGCCGTCGGCCAGATGGGGCCGATCTCCGACTTGTCGCTGCAGGCCTGGCGCGAAACGCTCGACACCAACCTGACCAGCGCCTTTCTCGGCGCGAAGTATCAGGTGCCGGCCATGGTCGAACGCGGCGGCGGATCGCTGATCTTCACCTCTACCTTCGTCGGCCACACCGTCGGCATGCCCGGCATGACCAGCTATGCCGCAAGCAAGGCCGGGCTGATCGGACTGACGCAGGTGCTTGCCGCCGAATACGGCGCGAAAGGCGTGCGGGTCAACGCGCTGTTGCCGGGCGGCACCGATACGCCTTCGGCAACGTTCAAGACACCTGAATCGCGAGCCTTCGTCGAAAACCTGCATGCCTTGAAGCGCGTTGCCGAGCCTGAAGAGATCGCCCGCTCGGCCCTCTATCTGGCGTCGGATGCGTCGAGCTTCACCACCGGAACCGCGCTGTTTGCCGATGGCGGTGTTTCGATCAGCCGGACGTGAGGCGTTTTCGCGTCGGCGAACAATGGAACACGGCATGTTGCAAAACCGGCCTTGCTTTCTTGGCGCGATTTAGCGATTGCGTTTTTGTGTTCGAAGAATGCTGTCGAAGACGAGCCGAAAATATGCTGCTGATCAGGACCTACATCGCTGCGAGCGCAATCGAGGGAGTCGGCGTGTTCGCCGCCGAGCCGATCAAGAAGGGAGCGTCGATCTGGCAGCTCGATCCGGATTTCGACCGGCTGATCCCGATGGAAAAATATGAGGCCGCGCCGCCCCATCTCAGGGAATTGCTCGACAGATATGCCTATCCAAGCCCGGACCGGCCCGGATTCATGGTCTATGAAGTCGACAATGGCCGCTTCATGAACCACGCCGAAAGGCCGAACACGGATTTTTCGCAGTATGGCGGGGCAACCGCGATCCGCGACATAGCGGCGGGCGAGGAAATAACCTGCGACTACGGCGAGTTCTTCGAGGATTTCGAGCGGCTTCACTTGGCCACAGCTTCATAGCGATCTGGTTTGTGTCGGAGGAGGGCATCAAATGGCCCGGAGCGATGATCGGCTCCGGGCCACGTTTCCAACCCCCGATTAGTTCCGGTGGGCGTGCGGCTCGTCCGTGTGGCGGCCGTCATATTGCAGGTCCAGCTCGCGAATCGCTTCCTTGCCTTTCTTCGGATCGACAAGCCTAAGAAGCGCGTCGATCTTGGCCTCCATACGGTCGGTACTCTCCTTCGATTGCGGCGAACCGACGAAGAGCAGGAACGCCAGGCCGCCGACCTGCCAGAGCAGTTGCAGGAATTCCGACTGCCAGTTCTCGAGCGTGTCGCGGCTCATCTCGATCAGATAGCCGCTGAATTCGGGCGGTTGGCCGAGCGCTTGCTGCTCGTCGAGATAGGCGAACCAGCCGAAAACCCAGTGACCGACGATTGAGATGATGAAGAAGCCGAGGGTAATCCAGGCATAGCTGTAGGCCCGCCACACCGAAGGCGGCGTCATCTTGGCCGCCGGCCTATTGTCCTCATCGTTTGGCATTGTCGCTGTCCGACTCCGAGCGAGCCAGGAACTGCTGCGTAGTCGCGGGCAGCTTGTTTTTCAGCCACTCGGCCATCGCCTCCTCCTCACGCAGGTTTTGTTCGCAAGCCCGGGCGACTTCTGTTTCGCCAAGGGATTCGGCGGCTGCGATAAGGATCGTGTAGGATGCGATCTCCATGTGCTCGAAGGTGTAGCTCGCCAGTGAGCCTTTCATCACCTCGTCGCCGGCGAAGACGCCGCTTAGGGACTGCGCCATCGCCAGCAGCTTGCCGCCGGCGTCCTTCAGCGTGGACGTATCTTCGCCTAATTGTTCCAGGCAGGTTCTGAGGCGTGCGGCTTGCCCTTTCGTCTCGTCGACGTGCAGGTTAATGCGCTCACGGAGTTCGGGATAACTCTCCAGCCGGCTCAGCTGGCCATTCAGCATGGTTTCGGCCTGCTCCTCCATCGCATGCGCGTCCCTGAGCCACTGGACGAGCCATTCACGGGTTTCTGACATCGGTTTTCTCCTGTGCTTGCCAATGCGAAACAACCATGGGGAACGAGGTTTGTTCCTTCGTCGATAAAGCCGGGCGGACCGTTTTGCCGGATTGAGGCAGCAAGAATTTATCGGTGGCGGAGAAAACGCCAACGATCGCTCTCATCGGCGCGGAGCGACCGCCCGAGAAGGCAACTACTACTACCAGAAGTCGTAATTTCTTGCTTTCTGACGGCAGTTATGCTATTAATTTGCACATGGTGCTGATTTGCGCCGACACCCGCTGCCGAGGCGGGTTTTTCGTTTCGGCAGTGGACAGAGCGGCATGATTCTGCTATCAGCCGCCACAATTCGTGGTGTAGATCGCCGCGGAGGCAAGCGACTATGGCCACTTGCCTGTTGTTAACAAACCCGAAAGACAGGATTGCCCGTGCAGGTACTCGTCCGCGACAACAATGTTGATCAGGCGCTTCGCGCGCTCAAGAAAAAGATGCAGCGCGAAGGCATCTTCCGCGAAATGAAGATGCGCGGACATTATGAGAAGCCTTCCGAGAAGCGCGCCCGCGAAAAGGCGGAAGCCGTTCGCCGCGCCCGCAAGCTGGCCCGCAAGCGCGCCCAGCGCGAGGGTCTGCTGCCGATGACGCCGCGCCCGGTGGCGGCTGGTGCTGCTGGTGCAGGTGCTCCGCGTCCGCCGCGGTTCTGACGCCAATTTTTCGTCCTTTTCGAAGGATACCCAGGGTGGCGCGATGCGTAATCGCCGCCACCTTTTTGTTGAATTCGACCAGTTCGGAGAGGCCCGGTTCGGAGACGGAACAGACCTGACGGCGCGGCGGGCAGTGAGGACAGAGCAGATATGAACGCAACAAGCGTGGAGCGCAGAACCGTTATGCGCCGCTTCGCCCTGACAGCAGCCCTGCTTTCTGGCTTGGCGCTCGCCGGCTGCCAGACAGTCCCGACCGGCGAATTCACCAACATCGACAAGGCACAAGGGTCGGCCGAGAACATCTCCTCGCTGTCGGCGGTTATCCAGCGCAGTCCCCAGGATCCCGAAGGCTACAATGTGCGCGGCTCGGCCTATGGCCGCGGCGGCCAGTATCAGGCGGCGCTCAAGGACTTCAACACCGCCATCCAGCTCAATCCGAATTTCTACCAGGCCTATTCGAACCGCGCTCTCATCCAGCGCTTCCTCGGCGACCAGGCGGCCGCGCTTGCCGACTACAACCGCTCGATCCAGATCAATCCCGACTATGACGCCGCCTATATCGGCCGCGGCAACCTCTACCGCAAAGCCGGCCGCATCCAGGAAGCTTTCAACGATTTCCAGAAGGCGATCCAGCTCGACACGACAGACGCCCGCGCCTACCATAATCGCGGCCTGATCTACCAAAGCCAGAGCCAGCACGCTTTTGCCATCGAGGATTTCTCGACCGCCATCTCGCTGGCGCCGGATGCCGCCGAACCCTACAATGGCCGCGGTCTCTCCTACCTCGCCATGAACGACGAGGACAATGCCTTCGCCGACATCAACATGGCGATCAAGCTCGACGGCAAGAATGCCGAGGCCTGGTCCAACCAGGCGCTGATCTACGAGCGGCGCGGCGACAAGGCCAAGGCGGCAAAATCCTACCGCGAGGCAGTGCGCCTCAACCCCACCTACCAGCCGGCCAAGGACGGCCTGGCGCGCACCAGCACCGGCTGACCGACGGCTGCGTTGGGCCTGATATGGCAGGCCTGCCGTTTGGCATGGCTTCGAAACCTTCAATGACTGTGCATTGACCCGCCTTGATCGCGCCAAGTTTTCGGCGGAACGCTCGGAATGTTCAGCCGTTGTTCAAGGCAATTCGCGAAAAGGACCCCTTCCATGATCAAGAACCTCGCCTGTGCCGCCGCCCTCGCCGCCACGGTGCTCGCTGCCCCTGCCAGCGCGGGCAGGCTGGAGCTCGGCGTGCTCGACTGCACCATCGACGGCGGCACCGGCTACATCGTCACATCCAACAAAGGCGTGGCCTGCACCTTTCGCCCTCATCATGGCGGTCCCCCCGAAGCCTATACCGGGGTCATATCCAAGCTCGGCGTCGACGTCGGCAGGACGCACCAGGGCGAATTGATATGGGCGGTTCTGGCGGCCACCCGCGACCGTAATTCCGGCGATCTTGCCGGCAGCTATTATGGCGTCAATGCCGAGGCCAGCTTGGTGACTGGCGGCGGCGCCAATCTTATGGTCGGCGGACTGAACAGCGCCTTCTCGCTGCAGCCTCTCAACGTACAGGCGCAGACCGGTGTTAACCTGGCAGTCGCCGTCACCTCACTGGAGCTGATCCACTCGTTCAAATAAGCGCCATGGCGTTGCTCTGCGGCGCGGAACAGGATTGGACTGTTCCGCGCCGCATGATTTTGGAAAACCGCCATGCTAGGGATGATCATCGCTGACGCCATGATCGCCAATCTTCGATCACCCAGACTTCCCGCCAGCATCTCGGCGCACCCGCAAAAACCGCTTGAACTCAACTGCGGTTGAGGTTTTACAACCCGTCCCCGAAGCGCCGCGCGCTTGTTGGAATCGAAGAGCGCTCCACCATTTTTTAATCGGCGTGTAAGAAAGTTTGGGGGGCGGGGTGACGGAAACCAGCACAAGCAGGGTCGACTCGCGCGCGCTGTGGGCGAGCGGCGATCTGGCGCGCTTTTGCTTCATCAGCCTCGGCATCCTGCTGCACGCCACCAACGAAACCATGGTGGCAACGGTGATGCCGGCCATGGTCGGCGAGCTCGCCGACGTTCAGCTGGTCGGCTGGTCGCTGGCGATCTACGAGCTCGGCGCCATCGTCGCAGGCGCTGCCGCCGGACGGCTGGTGAGCTATGTCGCGCTGCGCACCAACATGGTGGTCGCCGCCCTGCTCTATGCCGTCGGCGCCTTGGTCTGCGCCATCGCGCCCTCCATGCCGCTGTTCCTGGCCGGGCGCCTGATCGAGGGTTTTGGCGGCGGCGCGCTGGTGTCGCTGGCCTTCGTCTCGGTCGAGCGGCTGTTTCCACGCGCCATCTGGCCGCAGCTTTTCAGCGTCATGTCGGCGATCTGGGGCGTCGCCGCCTTCAGCGGACCGGTGCTCGGTGCGTTGATGACCGAGCTGCTCTCCTGGCGCTGGGCTTTCGGCGTCTTCACAGTCGGCGGCACGGCTATGGCGCTGGCGCTG